>JADGPZ010000211.1 GCA_017882165.1 Candidatus Kapaibacterium sp. | reverse complement strand
TCTTGACGCACCACTTCGAAAAGGAAACAGCCGTGAATGCAGGCTTCTATCTCTATTCATCCGCCATCGTCGGACTCGCTGTCTTCGGCTACACAACCGCTCGATACCTTGTGACCAAGATTACGAACGCCAAATCCAGTGCATTCGATTTTGAAAAGTTTATCGACGGTAAAGGCTACGCATCCGTCGATTACGATCCACGAGTCGTTGTACACGGTTCGGAGCAGGTGAAAGATGATCTTGCTTGAAAAGAGGGATTGCCAATACATACCGCGACACTCTTCTGGTCTCGAATACCGTTATACATCCGGTAATTGAGAGATCGAGTCTCTTTTCATGTCGTTTGTGGGTGATCGATCATCTGAATGATTGATCATCCACTGAATTGTGAGCCTTCTTTTGTCGAGTTTGCTCACGCTTGTCTGTTGTCACTATGGATCAACTTCCGGTTTCACTGTTCGGACCGCTTGCGGTCGTGCTCGCCGTTGCTCTTGCACTCGGTGCGCTCGCAGTCTTTCATCGCTTTGTCAACAAGCAGGACCTCCGCGAAGGGCATGATGTTGCGGGCTTCGTCTATGCCGTCGTCGGTGTCATCTACGCGGTCATATTGGCCTTTGTTGTGATCATCGTCTGGGAGCAGTTCGATGATGCCGACAAGAACTGCCAGGACGAGGCCTCGCACATTGGCGATCTCCGCCGATATGCAGAAGCATTTCCCGATTCTGTAAATCGGAAGATCGAGTGGGCAACACTCGACTATATGCACTCCGTCGTCAAGCACGAGTGGCCCGCTATGGAGCATGGCGAAGAAGACTCCGCGACGTATCGAAAGATGGTTGAAATATGGCACATCTATCGAGAATTTCGTCCCGCCGAGACCGATGAAGCGTATTATCAAGAATCGCTCAAGCAACTCGCCGCCTTCAACGATGCGCGCCGTTTGCGCATTCTCGCAAGCCGGGGACACATCCCACCGATCATGTGGGCATTGCTGATTGCCGGTGGCGTGATTGCTGTCGGATTCACATTCCTGTTCGCTGCTCCGAAACGATGGCCACAGTTCGCTACCGTCGCGTGCCTTACTGCGATCATTACGATGACGCTCATACTCATCAACGCGCTCGATCGCCCCTTCAGTGGAGAGGTCAAAGTAAAACCGGAAGCGTTCGAGTACCTGATCGAGCGCGCGAACGTGCGATAGCGACGAAGAGAGTGGTGAGTGAGGGTACCGCGCGCGAGAAACTTCCCGCGCACTCCTTCGTTTGTCCTAACATCACTCACATCTTTTCTCAAGACGCATGAAGTACTTGCATGTCATTTTTTTCACAATGGCGCTAAGCGTGGACGCTGGTTCTCCGCTGCTCGCGTTCGACGCTCCGCTGTTTGCGCAGGAATCCGATAATCGCCAGTCGGTTGCGCTGACGGTCTATAACAACGATCTCGGCGTCGTGCGCGATGTTCGCAAGTTCGATTTGAAGCAAGGCACCGGCCTGGTCCGGATGCGCGACGTGCCGAGCCGCATCGATCCGACCACGGTCAAGATTACCGATCTCGAACATCCGAAGGATGTGGAGGTCATCGAGCAGAATTACGAGTATGATCTCATCAGTCAGGATAAACTCCTTGAGAAGTACATTGACAAGACGATCACCCTGACGAACGCCGCGAACAAGAAGGTCGTCGGCACGTTGCTCGCGGTCGAGACCGGCAAGATGATGATCATGACCGATTCCGGCATCATCTCGCTCTCGGGCCTGACGGGTTACACGCTCAACATGCCGCAGATGGGCGGACTCTATACCAAGCCCACGCTCCTCTGGCAAGTGCAATCGACGCATGCCATGACGGGCGAGCCGCTCGAAGTGCTCTACCAAACCGGCGGCATTTCGTGGCATGCTGAGTACATCGCCTCGCTCGGCGATGACGATAAGACGCTCGATCTCACCGGCTGGGTCTCGATCGATAATAAGAGCGGCATGTCGTATCCCGATGCAAAGCTCAAACTCGTTGCCGGCGCGTTGCACCGCGTGCAGCCGCAATCACAGCCTGTGCATGGGTACGGCGACCGAATGATGGCGGCAACGGTAGGCCCGCAGTTCGACGAGCGCGGTTTGTTCGAGTATCACGTCTACGATCTTGCACGGCAGACGACGATCGGCAACAACGAGGTGAAGCAGATTTCGCTGCTTGGCGCCGACAAAGTTGCGGCCGAGAAACTCTACACCTACGAAGGCGGCAAGACCGTCGCCGTGACGATCTCACTTCAGAACTCCGAAGCCAATCACCTTGGCATGCCGATCCCGATGGGCACGGTGCGCGTGATGAAGCGCGACAAAGATGGATCGCTCGAATTCGTCGGTGAGGACCACATCGACCACACGCCGCGCGATGAGAAGATCACGCTCCACGTCGGCAATGCATTCGATCTCACCGGCGACCGCACCGTCACAAGTCAGCGAAGCTTAGGCAGCAACGCCAACGAAGAGTCGGTCGAGATCACGCTCAAGAATCACAAAGACGAGCCCGTCACGATCGACGCGCTCGAAAACGTCGGCACAAACTGGGAGATCACCGTCAGCTCGATGATCTACGAGAAGAAGGACGCCTATCACGTCGTCTTCCACGTCCCCGTCGCGGCGCGCGGCGAGCAGAAGGTGACTTACACGGTGCAGCACCGGTGGTAACGCGCCGAGCAGAGGGACACGCCGCTGGCGTATCCCTCTTCCCATGGAGAGCGTCTTGCTGGTGAGGCAGGACACGCCAGCGGCGTGACCCTACGGCAGATGTAACTTTTTCCCCGTTCCTCGGTTCTTACCTGTGTGGCGCGTGCCATAATTCTGAACTAAGACTATGAGCCGAACCGGTCGTTTTCGTGTGTCTTGCTTCCTCCTCTTCGGGAGCCTCTTGTTATTGGCTCCCATACTCCGCGCGCAGGATTTGCGGCAGTGGATGCCGAAGGTGGGGGACCAGTTTGTTTATGATCGCGTACTAATCAAGTGGCCACCTTGGGTCCATGATACAATCCGGGTCATCGTTGACTCCGTCGTGCTCTCTGGCGATTCTGCATCTCAATATCAAGTATTTACCCACGGCAGCTATTATCCAGGATTTAGTGGTAACCCTCCATACTCATTCTCGCAAGGGGATTCGGCCGGGTCACAATTCCCCTTCACCGTCTCAGCGAGACCATTTCTGGTTAACCCGGGTGATACCATGGTCCGATTTGATTTTTCAAAAGGGTCCTTACTAGCATACCAATACGGCGGTAAGAACATTACAGTTGTGACTGCGTCGAGTGGTTTCGATGCGCGTCCCGGGACCAGCAGCCCGAATACATATCACGGCAGCCTTTGGTATTCAAAAGAGATCAAGTGGTTCGTAGCAGATTCAGGCTACTGGGATAATGCCCCAGCGGATGAAACCCTAAATTGGTCCCGCACCCTCATCTCCGCGTGGAACTTGGCAGTGAATTCCTCTCAACCATCAAGCAACACGGTTATCCGCATCTCTCAATCGAACGGGTTGCTCACTATCGACCTTGCCCTTACCTCTTCTTCAAAAACAAGCCTCCAACTTCTCGACATCCTCGGTCGTCCTGTCCGCGCGTGGGCGATGGAGGTGGCGGCGGGCGAGAGCCGGATCACCCTCAACAATGCCGATGTGCCGAGCGGCGTGTATTTTCTGAAGCTCACCGCACCGGGAGTGGAGGAGGTGCGACGGGTGTGCATCGCGCATTAGAAATGAGTGAGATAGCATGAAAAATACATCAACGATCTTCGCAGTTCTGCTTATCGGGAGCCTCGCGCTCCCGGCAACGCTCCGCGCGCAATCGGACCCGATGGCGAAGTGGAATCCGAATGTGGGGGATGTTTTTGACTACTATTACCACTACCATTTCGAAGAGTGGCACCATGGCAGACAAACATACGGCAAAGATGACGGCGGGATCTACAGCGATACCATCGTAAGCGTGAATGCCTACTATGACTCTCTGCACTCATCGGTTGTCGTGACGCGACATGGCCGCGATACCGTAACGTTCTGGCTCCATCCCTCGAATGACACTTCGTCGGCGCTCGCGATTGATTTTGGATCGCAATTCTTATACAGGCTCGACTTCGCAAATTCTCAAGTTCTCCGCGCGGCGTTAGGGACCGATTCCATCACGCTGGACCATACCACGGCGGGGTCTTATTCGCCTGATATTCGATGGCTCTACTCTTGGCATGTGAGCTTTAACGGTATAACTGATCCCGGATTTGGTCCAGACGGTGAAATGATGGACTCATCATTTACTTTGACTTCCATGATTAAGTCTGCGGTTGCAATTCCGACGAGCAGTTCGGCACCGCGCTTTACTATCTG
>JADGPZ010000210.1 GCA_017882165.1 Candidatus Kapaibacterium sp. | reverse complement strand
ACTTGAGTGGGATGATGTTTAATTAGTCCGGAATGATTATTATTAAGCCATTTTTCTTGGTCCTCTCGCTGCTTTTTGGCAGCGCCGCAGAGACAGCAACCTGTCGCTCCGAACGTATGGCTCTGCCTGCGAATCGAGTTGCCAACGTTCTCGAACAAGAAGTCTTTCCAGTTTTGGTAGCCCTTGATTCTCTTTTGCTTGACTCCACTCAAAAGGATGAGCACGAGAAGCCCAGCGGCGAACTCCGCCTGAGAGTGGGCAATGAGTCCAATCCGGTCGATGGAGTGTTCGGTCCCTTCACGTATGGTCTGGAGGGACATTACACATTCGCGAATGGAATGGGAATCGAGGCTACGATGATTCGGCTGCACGAGCCGGGATCTCCCACCTTCAATTCCTTTCTCGATGAGGGTCAACTATCACTCAATCTCCCGGAGATGACGTTTCTTCAGCAACATCTCGCTTTTACGGCGACGATATGGAGTAACCGGATGATCGACATGTACACGAATGTTGGTGGAATTGAGGTTGCGGATAAATGGGAAGCACTCGCAGTGAATCTTGGTCTCTATGCTGGCGCGGCGGTTCGGGATGAGGTGAGCGGTCGTTTTTTAGGCTGCCAACTGGGGATTTCGCACGTGTTTGGTCCTGTCGAACTTGCTATAGAGCAGATGGCTGGGGTGATCCGTACGGCTGGCGACCTGAATAGCCTCGGGGGCGGAGTTTACCAGAAAACATCGCTCGAAGCAAACACGGAAGTGAATCTCTCAAACAGTCTTCCATTGACGCTGACTTTTTCGGTTGAGAAGCGTTACTTCGATTTTGGGAATGGAGGTCCAGCCATCGATCCTCTCGATGCGTACATTCTGGTCCTTGGTGTGGAGATTAACCTTGTTGCTCTTCTCTCGCCTGATAAATGATGGGTGTGAACTTTCGAACTATTCGCTCGTGACCATCCTTATCGCGGTGTTAAGAAGACACCCATGCGCCGATTTCTAAGTTCCGAGCCATACCAGCAAACCCAGGACGACAAGCGCGTCCAGCAGGAACTGCGTGCGCGCGGGAAGCTGCCGAGGCACGTCGCGGTCATCATGGATGGCAACGGACGTTGGGCGGAAGAGCGCGGGTTGCCACGGGCGGCCGGACATCAGGCCGGCATTGCGAGTCTGCGCGATGTGACGCGCGCCGCGCGGGAGTTGGGACTCGGTTTCCTCACGGTTTACGCCTTCTCGACTGAGAATTGGAAGCGGCCGAAGCGCGAGGTTTCGATGCTGTTCCGATTACTCGTCAAGATGCTGCGCGATGAACTCCGCGAAATGCTGGAGAACGGCGTCCGGCTGAATGCGATTGGCCAACTTACTTCTCTTCCGAAGTTGGTGCAGCAAGAGTTGTTCGATTCCATTGAGCGGACTTCGCAGAACAAAGGACTGACGCTCACGCTCGCGCTCAGCTATTCGGGCCGATGGGATCTGGTGCGTGCCATGCAGGCCATTGCGCTTGATGTTCGGAGCGGCAAAATCTCGCCGGAGGATATTTCCGAAGAGACCGTCCGTGCCGCACTGACCACCGCGACGATACCCGAGCCCGATTTGCTCGTCCGCACGAGCGGAGAGATGCGGCTCTCAAATTTTCTGCTATGGGAACTGGCCTATGCAGAAATTCATGTCACAAAGACCTTCTGGCCTGATTTTCGGCGCGAACATCTTTACGATGCGATCCGCGACTACCAGTCGCGTGAGCGGCGGTTTGGACTGACCGGCGAGCAGCTTCGAGGCACCGTGACCACTCCAGGTACCGAAAAGACATTCATCGAGAAATTCCTTTCGTCGAAGTAGTGGCTATTCCTGACCGAACCTTATTTCCTCGTCCCGTGTCATAGGATTGTCCTTAGTCGTCGCGCATTTTGACCACAAATTCATAATCGTCTTGCTCCGCTATCGCGCCGATCGGCGCACGCTTCTGTACATGGTTGCAACCACCGTGCTCTTTGCATTGCAGTGGGCGTTCGGGTTCAATCCGTTTGCGTATTTCGTTTATTTATTCTTGTCGATTGCTGTTACGGTCATCGCGCACAACCATAATCACGTGCCGATCTGGCGCGGCAAGACGATGAACGGGCTCACCGATTACTGGCTCACGATCTTCTACGGCTTTCCTGCTTTCGCGTGGATTCCGACTCACAACATGAACCACCATGCGCTGAACAACCGCGAGGGCGATTACACCATCACATACCGCCTGACTGAGCACAACCATCTGATGATGCTGCTCGTATACCCGATGGTTTCGAGCTACCATCAGCAGAAGTCCATCCGCGATTACATCAAGCGGCAGTGGGTCGAGGACCGCCCATATGCCTGGTTCTGCCTATCGCAGTACCTGCTGCTTGCGCTCTGGATCGGCGCCTTTGCACTCATCGATTGGCGGAAGGCCTTGCTGTATATCATCATCCCACAGCAAGTAGGTCTCACCAGCGTGCTCATCTTCAACTACGTTCAGCATGTCCATGCCGACGAGGAGTCGGAGTGGAATCACTCGCGCAATTTTGTCGGATTCCTAAACACCCTATTGTTCAACAACGGACTCCACACGGTTCATCACGAGCGCGCCGGAATGCATTGGAGCAAATCGCGCGAAGCCCACGCCAAGGTCGAAGCCAAGATATCACCCGTACTCATCGAGCGGAGCTTCTGGGGTTATATCGGCAGAAACTACTTCCTCGGAGCGGTAATGCCCAAATATCGGACCAGCTCGATGCGCCTCCAGCGCATTCAGAACGTCTACCCCATCGGCTCCCAGGCATCGCCGTCGCAGGGTGTGTAATCCCGGCGAACGTGCTCGTCCGTAATCTTGCAAAGAGCCTCGCGTGAGGCCAGATGGCGGCAGGTCGCGCAGAGCGCGTTCTGATTTGCGCGGCGAATGACTCGAACATGCTTGCGCCAGGCGAGTTGTGCCGGATAGATAACCACCACCGCCACCGCAACGAAGAACAGCGACCACCAATCGCCGTAGTTCGGCACGTAAGAATAGAGCAGCCATGCTGCCACCAGCACGATCGCAAACCGGACAAGACCCCAATAGATAATTGCGCCCACATCAATACAATTAGCCCACGAGACAAATGATTCAAATGTGTCTCATCCTTTCGCGCTCATGAGAATTGCGATTGGCTTCGTGGCCGGCACCGATTCGAGCGCGATCTTAATCATCGACGTGATCGGCACCGAAAGGATCATGCCCCACGGCCCCCAGACCCAGCCCCAGAAGATGAGGGATATGAGTATGAGCAGCGGACTGAGATCCAATCGTGCGCCCATCAGCCGCGGCGTCACAAAGCTGCCCCATGTAAACTGGACCACAATGAGCGTGATGCTTGTAGCAAGCGGCGTCCCGAAATCGCTGAACTGCAGGAATGCGACTGCGATTGGCAACGCAAGCGCGAATATTGAGCCGATCGTCGGAATGAAGTTGACGATAAACCCGACAAGTCCCCAGAGCAGCGCGAGATCGACTCCGAAGATTGCGAGAATCGCGAACGTTAGCAGGCCGCTGATGAAATTCATCAACGTCACGGTGATGAAGTACCGCTCGGTCTTCGCATCAATCCGCTTGATGACCTCGGAGAACTCGCTGGCGTGCTCGGGATAAGCGACCTTGATCTTACGCTCGAACAGCCCGTAGCCGCCAAGGATAAATAGCATGAACAGCAGGATCAGCCCCACGCCGCTCAGCACCGAAACAAAGCCCCCAGCGCCGGCATAGAGCACGCCGAGAATCGCCGAGACTTCCACGAGGTTCGACCACTGAAGCGTCCGGACTTGGTCCCGTAGCGCGCCCGGCGCATTCTCGAGCAGCCGCATCACGCTCGGAAGGATCTCATTGTTCCAGCGAGCTTCGTAGCGTGGCAGCGCGGCGATGAGCGATTGAACGCTCGATACTGCGACAAGTCCGACCGCCATCAAAATCGCGCCGACGAGCAGCATCACAACGATCAGAGCGACCGCCATCGGAATGTGACGCTTCAGCAGAAGGGCGACCAGCGGACGGAAGAGATTGGCCAGAAACAGCGCGACGACAAACGGCAACAGAGCGGGCTGCATCAAATGCAGCGCCGCGCCGGTGGCGATCAACGCTAGAATGGTCAGCGGAATTGTAATCGAGCGTGGCGATCGGGTGTGTGTGTCAGTCATTGCCTACAAAAATAGCTGATAATCTGCCCCGATCGTCTGAATTAGGAATCATTCATCCCTAAAGTGGAATGAGATGGTTCGACCCGTGGGTTGCACTAATAGCATGAAACGAGCGATCGCCGTTCTGGCCTTGTGTTCCATTTGGACGGGATGTTTCCCGGGTGACGTCACGAATCCGAACCAAATC
>JADGPZ010000209.1 GCA_017882165.1 Candidatus Kapaibacterium sp. | reverse complement strand
GCCACTTAAAGGATCAAAAATATAGATGCCGCCGATGCGAGCGATCACAATTTCGTCCGCGCCATCGCCATTCACATCGCCAATCGCGATCGAAGGGTGGTAACTGTCGTCCATCCAGAGGCGGTGCAAGATTCGCGTGTTCTCTGCGCCGTCCGAGCAATCATAGACGAGCACTTCCTTGTGTGAGAAGCACGGGACGACGATCTGCATTCCGGTGCCGAAGAAGGGATGCACTTGGAACATCGTGGCATAGGTGCCATTCGAGAATGGTGGGCCGATGAAGTCGCGGAAGAGGAACGAGCCATCCTCGGCGGAGAGGATGATTACTTCGTGACCATTGCTGGTCACAACTTCCAGTCGGCCATCGCCATCGAGATCGAAGACGCCACTGATCCAGTGTGCGCCAAAGGGTCGAGTCCGCCACCGCTCCTCACCACGTGCGTCGACTCGTTGAATTCCGCCGCCATCGGCAAGGAGAATGTCGCCCGATCCATCCGGAATCAGCTCGACCTCCTGATAGCCTCCGCCGATCCGGTAGGACCAGCGCGGATCGAGTTGGCCTTGAATACTCGCTGCCAACGGTTGCAGACCGCTGCGCTCGTTATCGTGCCGGTAGTCTCGCCACTCGCCGGGTGTGGGTATCACGCTCATGGCAATCTGTCGAGCGATTGTTGTTCGTGCGTGCGGATGGATTCGATTCCGGCGAGCAAGATGAGCGTTGCACGCGCTCCATCGACTTCGTCCGTCTCCGGTTGCCGACCTTCAGCCAAAGCTGCGATAAATTCTCGGTTCTCATTCAGGAATCCATCTTCTTCACCCGAGAACACATGTTCAGTCTCCCCGTCGAAATAGCTGAGGCAGGTGATGCGGTCGTAGAGATGAACCGATTGTCTGCCATTCATCGCATGAAAAGTGAACTTTCCATCGTGCGGCGTTTCGCCCACGTCGCCGATGAGCAGGCTCGCAACCGAGCCACTCTCGAAAGAAATCGTCGCCGCCATTGTGTCGATCAGATTCAAAGCGGGATGGTGCAGATTCCCTCCTTCGGCGTAAATGCGAATAGGGCGCGATCCAGCGAAATGGCAGAGCAATTCGACAGCATGGCAACCTTGCGACAGAACATTGCCACCACCACGAATAGGATCATTCGCCCAGCTATCGTCCGGCCATCGACGATCGATCACATGGGCAGTCAGGGCGAGCGGCTGACCAATCAGCGATCTTGCTTTCCTGGCCAGCGAATAATAATGGAGCTTGAAGCCACTCATACAGAACACACCGCTCTCGCGCACTGCGGTGGTGATTGCACTGCAATCAGCCGCCGTGATCGTCATCGGCTTCTCTAGGAAGATATGCTTGCCGCGCCTAGCCGCCGCGACCGCAAGCGGCGCGTGCGTGTCGTGATAAGTGCAGATATAGACGGCATCGATCTCACCGCTTTCGATCGCGGTGGCTATATCCGAACTGGCACTGGCCGAGAACTCCGAGGCGAGCATTTGCGCTCTGCTCAGATCGCTATCGACAAAAAGAACGGGCGGCGAGCCTAGTTCGGCGAGACACCGTGCATGGGTTTCGCCGATGAGTCCGCAACCAATGATGGCAATGGATGGCGTATGTCGATGATCGGTCATTCGCACAAAATTACGGACTTTATGCGGGCGATAGGACTTATTCCGATTCGCTTGTGTTTTTGCACCGGGACGACCTATCATCCCCTCATAATAGGAATGCGCGCAAACGAACGGACAGTAGCAGAAATCTCCAAATTCGAGGGGATCGGCCTTCACACTGGCAATGCCGGCTCGATCGAATTCCACCCCGCGCCGGAGGGCTACGGGATCCGCTTCGTTCGAAGCGATCTTCCGGGCAGCCCGGAAATCCCGGCAATAGTCGATCATGTCTCTGATATTTCGCGTGGAACAACGTTAACGGTCAATGGCGCAAGCGTTCACACCGTTGAACATGTACTCGCCGCAGTCGTCGGACTCGAGGTCGATAACGTCCGCATTGAGCTTACCGCAAATGAGCCGCCAATCGGAGATGGCAGCTCCGAGCCTTACGTGAAAGCTCTGCTCAAAGCAGGATTCACTGAGCAAAAGGCCCCGAGGCAATACCTCGTTGTCGATGAGACGGTTTCCTATCGAAACGAACAGAATGGTGTAGAGATCGTCGCCCTCCCCTTGCCGGACGACTACCGTGTTACGGTGATGATCGACTACAACAACCCTATTCTTGGTAGCCAGCACACTGGTCTGTTTTCGCTCGAGAAGGAATTCGTGACCGAATTCGCACGTGCCCGCACGTTCTGCTTCCTGCACGAGGTCGAAATGCTTCGCGAACAGGGACTCATCAAGGGCGGTAATCTTGACAATGGGATTGTCATTGTAGATCGAGAACTCGACCCAGCCGAAATTGCATCGCTGAGCAAGAAGCTTGGTATCAAGGACAGCGTGATATTGGGATCAAGTGGGGTGCTCAATAATAAGCAACTCCGCTACAAGAACGAGCCTGCGCGACATAAGCTGCTTGATCTCCTAGGCGACCTTGCACTCGCGGGTGCGCCGCTTCAGGCGCAGATTCTGGCGGCCCGACCGGGCCATGCCGCAAACGTCGAGTTCGCGCGCAAGCTGCGTAAGCTTTATGAGAAGAAGGCGCTCGTTCGGAAGTACGATCCAACCGCAACGCACAAATACATTTTCGATATCGGAGCGATCGAGCGGATCATGCCGCACCGGTATCCGATGCTGCTTGTCGACCGCATTCTAACCATGGACCTGACACCCGGTCAGGAGCAGATCGTGGGCCTGAAGAATGTGACCTACAATGAGCCTCACTTTACGGGCCACTTTCCGAACAAGCCTGTCATGCCCGGTGTACTCATCCTGGAGGCGATGGCTCAAACAGGAGGAATGCTGCTGCTTAATGCTGTAAGTGAGCCGGAGAAGAAACTGATCTTCTTCATGGCAATCGATAAGGCGAAATTCCGTAAGACGGTCACACCGGGCGACCAGTTGATTTTTGAGCTTCGAATGCTCCGCAATCGCGGAAAGACATTCGTCATGGCTGGCGTTGCAAAAGTTGAAGGACAAATCGTTGCCGAAGCAGAACTGATGGCAGCGATCGTGGATAAGTAAGTACGAAGTATGGCAGTAACAATTCATCCGACGGCAATAGTCGATCCCAAAGCAGAACTTGCAGATGACGTCGAGATCGGCGCGTATGCAATTGTGGAGGGCGATGTGGAAATCGGCCTCGGCACAAAGATCCATCACCACGCCTTCATAGCAAAAGGCGCGCGGATTGGCGAGCGATGCCAGATCCACCACGCGGCCGTCATCTCGAATGTCCCGCAGGACTTGAAGTTCAAGGGGACAGAAAAAACGTATGTCGAATTGGGAGACGACTGCGTCGTGCGTGAGTTTGCGACACTGCACCGCGGCACGATCCATGTGTCCGACACGAACGCTGGTACGTTCGACGGGGTCACTCGCATTGGCCGGGGTGCGCTGATCATGGCCGCCGCCCATATCGCCCATGATTGCCAGGTCGGTGACGGGTTGATCATGGGCGGAGCCACCCAGCTTGCGGGCCACGTCTCGGTCGGCGACTTTACCACATTCGGCGGCGGCGCTGGTGTGCATCAATTTTGCATGATCGGAACCCTCTCTATGATCGGCGGGATGGCGCAGGTCCGTAAGGATGTGCCTCCATTCTCCCTTACTGGTGGAGGGGAAGCGTGCTTTAGCGGCATTAACCGGATCGGTCTTTCCCGTCGCGGCAAGTCCCCGGATACGATCCGGGCGATCAAGTCTGCGTACTTCACGCTCTATCATTCCGGCCTCAATGTATCGGCGGCCGTCAGCGAGATCGAGCAAGGCCCGGATTCCTCCTTGCCAGAGATCCAAGAGATTCTGTCCTTTATCGCGCTTTCGAAGCGTGGCATTATCGGCGCAGCGTAACCCAATCACCCGGTCTGCCGCCTACCCACTCCCCAACCGTTTTCCTGACCTAAACGAAGAAGCCCTCGCCACATTGGCGAGGGCTTCTCTACTTGAAGATTGCTCTGAGTGATTGCTCTGAGTGAGTTACTTCGTAACGGTCATCTTGACCGAGGCACTGTGCTCGCCGCTGAGCAGCTTGCAGATGTAAGAACCGGCGGCAACTTCGTTACCATTGTTGTCCTTACCATTCCACTGCACCGTCTGCGAACCGGCTTCGAGATCACCAGCAACCAGTGTGCGGATTGTCTCGCCAAGTTGATTGTAGATCACGAGTGTGGTCGGCGCAGCCGCTGGGATCGTGAAGCTGAGATCCGTTGAGCCATTCATCGGAGTGAATGGGTTCGGATAGTTCTGCGTGAGGTTGAACTGCTTCGGAGCATCGATGCTCACCTCGACCGCGTTGGTC
>JADGPZ010000094.1 GCA_017882165.1 Candidatus Kapaibacterium sp. | reverse complement strand
CTTCACAAACCGCGCGCGGCGCGGCGCACCATTGGTGCTGCCACCATCGCTCACGTAATAGACGCCGGCGGGAAGGCGGGAGATGTCGAGCGTGTTGCCGTTGCGCGGGCACTCATGCGAGCGGCCAAGCGCATCGAAGATTTCTAAGTCCTTACCCGCACCGTTGACTGTAATGCTCGACTGTGCTGGATTAGGAAGCACAAACATCAGATCGGAACTTGGCGCAGGACTTTCTGCCACATCGCTTGCAGCATCGGCTTCGTAATACCACATGAACACGCTGTCGTGGCTCCACGAGGCCACCCACCCGTGCCGCGTGTCGCTGAAGTGCAAGTCTTCAAGTGAATCATTAAGAAAGGTCGTCGAGTCGATTGCCCACGTGAAGCCGTTGTTTGAGCTGTACGCAATTTTTCGGGAATACTCATTAGGCCGGACAAAGGCATCGCTCCCAGGATTGATCTGGGTGTTTGCGATTCCACCCTCACTGATTGTCGCCCACAAAATTCCCGGAGCAGGATTTGCCATGCGCCAAAGTCTCTGACCGAATGTGGAATCCGCGCGCCACGTGGACCCGTAATCGCTGGAATAGACGAAGTCGAGAGCACTGAGATTACCCTTGCCGTACACTTCATGAGTCTGCGGATTGACCATGAGATCTTCAATAAGCGGCTGATAGCGTAACGTGTCCACCACATTCATCGTCTGCCATGTTACGCCTCCGTTGGAAGTGTGAATGATCACATTCGGTTTACGGGACGCGCCTTTCGCCATCCAAATATCATTGCTATCGACGATGTAACCAATATGCATCACAATGTTAGCACCAGGATATGGATAAATATCATATCCCTGCCCATACCACGATGAACTTTGCCACCCATCGTGCGTAACCAAAATCACAACGCTATCCTGATAATCGTCTTTGCTGTGAGTGCTAACGTATTGCACGAGCCGAAAGCCGTACGCTGTGTCATACATTTTTTCCGCGAGTGGCAAATAGGAGCCGATATTCGGCTCATTTTGATTCGGAACAGACGTTCTCCAGATGTTGCCAGGAGAAATTTTAATCGTGTGCCATTCAGTGTGAAAAAGCCCATGAAGCGCCGCCGTACACTCTGCGCTGTTCAAGGTAGACTTATTAACAGGTTGACCTAAATTGCCCTCTAGCGACCATATCCGTCCCCCGTTCGTAGTTGCATAAATCTCTGCGTAATTGGACACACATATCCCATTCAAACTGTCTCGAAAATGGAAGTCGCTGGTGTTGTCTCCATATCGCTGATTTGGTAACGCTGCGCGGCGCCAATGGCCCGGAATAGTTTGCCCTTGGGTAGTCCGAGCAACGAAAAGCGCAGCAACGAAAAGCAAAGCAATGCGAATTCTGAGGATCATGGTCTCAATTGATTCTTAAAACGAAAAGCACTCCATCTCTATAACAACTTCGCAAACTGGATTTTGTTACACCTCAAAATTCTCGGGTGATGGAATGTCTCCCCCCTCGTTGCTCGTTACTCATTCCTCGTTACTCCCCAAGCATGATACCGGAATACCTTCAGCGCGAGATTTGGAAGGACCACGAGCAGTTTCTCGTGCGGCCGCTCGTGCTGGCCGATGGCTCGCCGCTCGCCATACTCGACGTGGGCCGCGAGAACGAGCACCGCGGCGGGCCGGACTTCCTCGGCGCGCGCATCGCAATTGAGGGTGTCGCCATCTCGGGAGATGTCGAACTTCATACGACTGCAAACGGCTGGCAGGAGCACAAGCACCACACCGACGCGAGATACTCGAATGTTGTGCTGCATGTTGTTCTGAGTGGTGAGGATGTCGCCGCAGGTCCGCCCGTTCCGACACTTGTGCTTGCATCCAATCTTGCGCTCGATCGGACAAGCATTTGGGAGGCGCTCTTTCGCCGCGTGTACGACCGCTCGCCGGAGCTGCCGTGCTTTCCGCATAATCTTCTTGTGCCGATGCGATACAAGCGCAAGGTGCTCGATAGCTTCGGCGAAGCGCGTCTGGATGAACTGGTCGATCGCGTTGCTGTGCCGGACACTGAGATCGTGACCGAGGCGGCAATGCTCGAACGGGTCTACCAACTCACGATGGATGCGCTCGGATACTCGCAGAACCGCGTGCCGTTTCGGGAGCTATCTTCGCTCGTGCCGCTAAAGCGTTTGCGGTTTGTGCGCGAGTCATTTCCTGAGAACAAGCGGCTTGCTTTCGAGGCGCTCTTCTTCGGTGTAGCTGGATTGCTCGACAAAACATCAAATACTTTTGATGCCGAAGCCAACGAATACCTGATCGATTTGCAATCGCGCTGGCATACGCTGCAAGTCTCGATTGATTTTCCGGAGACGCTCGCCGAGAACGACTGGGCGTTTTTCCGGATCCGCCCGGCGAATAGTCCGCGCCGACGTTTGGCGCTGGCTGCGCTGCTTGCTGAGAAATACTTCAGCCGCCCGGACTGGAATTTCCGGGATGATTTCTTCGCGAGCGGCCCCAATCTTGAAATTGGTGAGAGTCCGTTTTGGGAGCGTCGCAGTTCATTCGCCACTCCGCCGCTTGCCGAGGCACAATCGCTTCTGGGGGAAGAACGCCACTCTGCGATTTGGCTGAATGTGGTGCTTCCGGCGCGGATTGCACAAGTTCGTGCCCAGGATGGACTTCATGGACAGAATGGACGGAGTGGACAGTCCATGAGGTCTATCTCGTCCATACAGTCCATTCCAGAAAAGGAGTTGCGAAAAACCTGGGGCGAATCCCGCACGCGGGCCAGCGCGGAGTACTTGGATGTCATTCGTCAGGAACTTCTCGAAGGCGAAGGCGTTGTGAACGTCCGCTCCGAACAAGGTGCGCTGCTGCTGAAGCGAAACTTCTGCGACAAAGCCCGGTGTTCTGAGTGCCCCGTTGGAAGCCGCCTGACCGAAAAGGGCTGGAAACCGCCGGGAAAAGCAATTTGACAATTGCGGGAGTAACTCAGTTGGTAGAGTGCGACCTTGCCAAGGTCGATGTCGCGGGTTCAAGTCCCGTCTCCCGCTCTTTGATGAGATTGACATTGTTGCAATTGGCAGGTATTTTGCTTTCATTGCTCTAAGGAAGCCGATGTTGGCTATCCCGTAACTTTTACTCATCACGTATTATGATTTATCCTACACATACCACGTCCGTATCGAGATATTCTAAAGCGTTGTTTTTTACCGTCTTAGCGGCTCTGCTTTTCGCGGGCTGTGCGGTAGTCGGCGGTATTTTCAAGGCGGGAATGGTTGTTGCTATCGTCGGTGTCGTTATCGTGATTGCGTTAATCATTGGCATTGCTTCAATGTTTCGAAAACGATAAGTCACGGCAGGCATTCTGCTATGTGGCGATCGCTCCTCCGATTTCTTTACGGTGCCCATCCCGAACGATCTCGAAATCCAACTCTCGCAGGAGCGATTTGCGCTCTCCTCGCTGCTCGAGTTCGCGCGAACTCTGACGCCCGATTTGGGGCCGGAGGGAATCGTCCGCAGTGTGCTTCGGACGGTGATGGGAAAGTCGCTTATTAAGGAGGCGTTTGCCTATCTCGGCGTCGAACACGACGGTACGCACTACGAACGTGTCGCGCTTGCCGGATTTAGCCATGAGGAATTGCCGAAGCGCCTCGATCGCGAAGGCTTCGACGGTCTGATCGAAGATAAGACTCGTCCGTTTACACTCGTACCGTTGCTTGGCACCGATGGCAACCATCTCGGTCTCCTCGGCCTCGGCAAATCGTTCAATCCGAATTTGAGCGATGAGTCCGAAGCGACCTATCTCGCATCACTGGCGGCGTTGACCGAGATCGCGCTTGTGAATGCGCTCCTCTTCGAACGCGAGAAGCAAGCGACTGCCGATCGCGAGCGAATCGAATCCGAGTTGCGTGTGGCGCGGGAAATTCAGCAATCGCTGTTGCCGCAGAAGCTGCCAAGTTTGCCAGGCGTTGAGATCGCCGCCGTCAGCCGGCCATCGGAGTGGGTCGGCGGCGATTATTATGATGTGATCGAGCTGGGCCACGGGCGCATCCTGATCTGCATTGCCGATGTCGTCGGTAAAGGGATCGGCGCCGCGCTCACGATGTCGAACTTGCAGGCCGCACTCCGCGCGCTTGCGGCGCTCTTGCGTAGGGGGCAGCTCAATCTTCTCGATGTCGTCAAAGAGTTGAATCGACTTATGACGGAAAGCACCGCGCCCGAGCGGTTCATCACGGCGGCATTTGCGCTGTTCGATTCGCAAGCCAATGAAGTGGAATCGATCGTCTGCGGTCATCCGAATCCGGCCATCATGAATCCAGACGGCACGATCCAAAACATGGAAAGCACTGGTATTCCGCTCGGAATCATCGCAACATTCCCATACGAATCTCGCCACTACAAACTTGCAAGCGGCTCGCTGCTCTTCTTCTATACTGACGGTCTCTCCGAGGCGCGCTACGGCGAGGAGTATGTCGGCTCACAAGGCATCGAGTACTTACTCCGCTTGCCACCCAATCCTGAAGGATTGCAAACCGCGCTCGAACGACTTGTTGCATCACCAAGGCTGACGATCGAGGATGACATAACCGTACTCGCGATTAGAACCGGGATTCCGCTGATTTAGACGGATTACGCGGACGATTTTCGGGATTTTGCGCACCCTAAACCGAGAACATCTCCGCCCATTAGCAATCCTTTTGAAGGCGTATTCCAAGACTCATTCGTGTTAAGCCAAATAGCGATGTCATACGTAATCCAAAAATCGTCCGCGTAATCCCCCTCAATCAGTGTAATCGTGGTTCTCTCTTTATTCGGCTCGACAGGCTCCATCGGCGTGAACACGCTCGATGTCATCCGTCGCACACCCGAGCGATTTTGCGTGGCCTACCTCGCGGCGCACAGCCGTGTCGAATTGCTCGCGGGGCAGATCGCCGAGTTCCATCCGAAGGCCGTTGCGGTTGCAGATCCGGATGCCGCAGATCGGCTTCGCGCGATGCAGCCGAACTGTGAAATTCTTTCTGGTTCGGAAGGACTTCGCGAGATGGCAGCGCGTAGCGATTACGACACATTCGTCGGCGCACTCTCCGGTTTTGCCGGACTTGCCGGAACCGTCGAAGCGATCAAGCAAGGCAAGCGGATTTGTCTCGCGAATAAAGAATCGCTTGTCGTCGCGGGCGAGATCATCACGCCACTTGCCGCGCAAACCGGCAGCGAATTTCTGCCGATCGACTCCGAGCACTCCGCAATCTATCAGTGCCTCGTTGGTGAAACGCCAGAGAGCATTCAGCGCATCGTGCTGACCGCGAGCGGCGGACCCTTCCGCACATGGTCGAGCGTGCAGATGGAATCGGTGACTGTTGCCGACGCACTCAAGCATCCAAATTGGGTCATGGGCCGAAAGATCACGATCGACTCGGCCACTCTCATGAATAAAGGTCTTGAAGTCATCGAAGCGCGGTGGCTCTTTGGTGTGCCGCTCGCGAAGGTTGATGTCGTCGTGCATCCGCAGTCGATCATTCATTCGTTTGTCGAGTTCGTCGATGGCAGCATGAAGGCGCAGCTTGGCCGGCCCGACATGCGGCTGCCAATACAGTACGCGCTGGCAGCACCAGAACGGCTGCCGGTCGCGTATGAGCGGCTCGATCTTGCCACCTGCGGCCCGCTCGAATTCGAACCGCCGGATGCCATCCGCTTTCCGTCTCTTCGACTGGCACGAGAAGCATCCGAACTTGGCGGACTCTATCCCTGCATCCTGAATGCCGCGAACGAAGTCGCCGTGCAAGCATTTCTTGATGAGAAACTCCGGTTTTCGGACATTCCGGCGCTCATTGAGGATGCCCTTGGCCGCGCCACCCATGGTGCCGCGAGTGCCTTTTCTGGCGTTACTTCTGATGAAGCCCTCCGGCGAATTTTCGCCTGCGATGCCGAGACACGGACGCTTGCCTTGGAGGCCCTCGAAACTACTTTCAGTGTCCTGACGTAGCAGTGCCGACAATCGGCAGCGTTTAGTTACCTTTCGTACCATTTGGAACACTTTATCCTCGGCGAAATCGGAACCATGCTTGCACCAGCACTTAGCGTGCTGCGTGCGATCCTCTATTTCGTCATCACGATTTTCGTCCTTGTCAGCGTTCACGAGTTCGGCCATTTTATCGCAGGCCGCATTTTCGGGATGCGTGTCCCGATTTATTCCATCGGCATGGGCCAGCGAGTATTCGGCTGGAATAAGATTGATGGCCTGACCTTCGGCGGTCTGCGTCCCGAAACCGAGATTCAGCTTACCGCCAATACCGACTATCGGCTTTCCGCGCTGCCCATCGGCGGCTATGCCAAGATCGAAGGCATGATCGACGAGACCCAGACCGAGGCGCTGCCCGCTGAAATTCAGCCGTGGGAATTCCGCGCGAAACCCTGGTGGCAGAAGACGATTGTCATTCTGGCCGGCGTCATTATGAACACGCTGCTCGCATGGGGCATCTTCGCTGGGCAATCGCTCGTCATGGGTGAAGACATGCGGATGACTACCACCGTCGGCGCCGTCGATAGCGGCTCCCAATCCAAAGCTGCTGGCGTTCTGCCCGGCGATCGGATCGTGTCCGTCGATGGCAAGCCGGTCAGCAACTGGGAAGATGTCGGCCGCTCTGCGATCTTGCAGCACCTCGGCAAAGATTTCTCCATCACCTACACGCGTGATGGTCATGAGTTCAACGTGATCTATCGCACGGCGAAGATGGCTTCGCCCGATGACATCGAAAATGCCTTGGGCCTGACCTCAACCGGATTTGGTCCGCCCAGCATCGGCGAAGTGTCCAAAGGGATGCCGGCAGAGCGCATCGGTCTCAAATCCGGTGATGTAATCACCCGCATCCAGGGCGACTCCGTCTTTGGACAGGAATCGCTCATCGCGCACATCAGCGCACATCCCTCGCAACCGATTGCGATCGAGTGGCGCCGCGATGGACGCATCATGACGACCTCGGTCACGCCAGACGCCACCGGCAAGATCGGCGTGCAAGTGATGGGCTCGCCTTATACGGGTCCCGTCAAGCATGTCAGCTATTCGCTTCCAGCAGCGATCGGCTTGGGTTGGAATCGCCTCGAATTCATCGCCGTTGCGACCGTCAAGATGGTCGGCACGGTGATTACCGGCAAGACGCCGGTTTCGCACGCACTCGGCGGACCGATCAAGATCGCGCAGATGGCATCGAAAAGCGCGGAGAACGGCTTCGAGCAATTCGTCCTCTTCATGGCGATCCTCTCCATCTCGCTTGCCATGATAAACGTCCTGCCCATCCCCGCGCTCGATGGCGGACATCTCGTCATCATTCTGATCGAAGCCGCAATCGGTCGCGAACTCTCGCAGCGCGTCAAGCTCGGCTACCAGCGCGTCGGAATCGCAATCCTTCTCTCGCTGATGGCCTTCATGGTCTTCAACGATATCCGAAGTTTATAGAACCGGAATTCCGAACCGGGATTCCGCTGATTTTAGCTGATTACGCTGACTTCTCTGTCATTACCCACGAAAGTGGGAATCCAGGTTCTCTTCTTTCCGCCAGTCCCAAGTTGTGCTTCTGTACGAAAGAACAGATGCAGCCCAGTTCACCGAATCGGAATGTGAAGAGAACCCCTATATTAGTATAACATCGAAACGAAGGAAATCTGTTGCAGACTTACTGTAACACCATACCACACAACGACTTACACGGATTATACTTTAGCCACATTATGCCAGTAAGCACGTCGAAGAGTAGTCATTCCCGCAGAAGCGGGAATCCTGGCCCTCTTTCTTTCCACCAGTCCCAAGTTGTGCATCCGTCAGCGCACAAGCGTTTTCGGTCCGCAGCCCAGTTCACCGAATCGGAATCGAAGCGAGGGCATCCCTTCCATAATACATAACGCGTACGGAGTTTCCGGCTGTTCCCGCGACATCATAAAATTATATACTCATGGCTGATTTAAGAAATAATTCATATTCCATCCTCATCTTTCATCTTTTTAGCGAAGCGACCCCCTTCCATCTATTACAACAAGGTTCGACCCTCCCGGCATCGCAAGTTTTGATGAATATGAACGAATATTCATAAAGTTGTTGTGGCCAGCCTTCCCGGCCAGAAGTGCCATTGGTTCGGACGAGTGGCACAGCCGTTCTCGGCTGTGTCGTCGATCTTTTAGATCGACGGGGTGCGGAACAACGGGGACGACGCGGACTGAAAGTCCGCTCCCGCAGCCGAGAACGGCTGCGCCACTCGTCCCCGCCCTCACTCCTTCACAAACCGCGCACGGTGAGTGCCATCGCTCACGTAATAGACACCGGCGGGAAGGCGGGAGATGTCAAGGGTGCTGCCGTTGCGCGGACACTCGCGCGAGCGGCCGAGGGCATCGAATATCTCCAATACCTTCCCCGCGCCGCTAACTGTTATACTTGTCTGTGCTGGATTAGGAAGCACAAACATCAGATCGGAACTCGGTGCAGGACTTTCAGCCACGTCGCTCTTCGCATCGGCATCGTAGTACCACATGAAGAGACTATCGTGGCTCCACGAGGCGATCCAGCCGTGGCGCGCATCCATGAAGTGCATCTCTTGTATGGTGTCACTCATATACGTTGTGGAGTCGATGGCCCAAGTAAGCCCATTATCAGAGCTGTACTGCAATACGTGATTTTGTCCTTGACCAATCAGAGCCCACAGGATCCCAGTTGCTGGATTAGCTATCCGCCAAGCAGCATTTGCGCCGATGTTCTTGCGGAATGACGAATTGAGCATCCAAGTATTTCCAAGATCGCTTGTGTACGCGAAATCCACTCCACTGTAAGTGCCTAAACAGAAGACTTCGCCTGTCTTCGGCCGGACGCTAATATCAACAAACACCGGCTGGTATCCTATCACGGTATCAGAGGGGTGTAGTTCATTCCAGACCGCGCCGCCGTTCGATGTATGAAGAACAACATTCGAATTAAGTGACCAACCCTTGGCCGTCCATACATCGTTGCTGTCGACGATGTAACCGATACGCATGAGTTGCCTTTGATGAGGGGTAGGGGAAAGGAGATATGGCAAGCCATAGATAGCGGAGCTTTGCCACCCATCGTGGGTTACGATAATGGCTACCGTATCCCAGAAATCGGTTGGATCATACCAGTTGACATATTCAACCAGACGGAAACCGTAGAGTGTATCGTACATTTTCTCCGCTAGCGTAAGGTATGCGCCGAGATTTACTTCCAGCGAATCGAACACAGGGACATTGTAAGCGCGTATCGCTCTCGTTCGGGACGGAGCAATCGAAACCGAGTACGCAACGCCGTGGAAGAAGCCCTGGTGGGGTGCCGTACACTCCAAGCTATTGAGAGTGGACTTCTCACCGCTGAAGTTGCCGAGAGTTGTATCCAATGCCCAATGTCGTCCCCCGTCAGATGTCGAAAGGATGGAGCCCGAAGTTGTGAGGCAGAGGCCATAGAGGCTGTCTTTGAAATCGAAATCCAGAATACCTTCGCCCTCTGGGAGATTTCGGTTCAGAACGAAAATCTTGTGCCATCGTCCTGGAGTGGATTGAGCTTGAGAAGCATGCGCCATCGCTAATATGGCGATGACCCTTACAAAATGCCGCAAGAAGCGAAGTGATTTGTTATGCATCTCGATGCTTTCTAAATGCTTACGGCATATTCGTGCCTTCATCCTGCTGGTTGTTCTGGCAACCTGAATCCGCCGACGCCTCTTCCAATTTTTCATAAAAACCTCCCTTGCTCCCCGCTGGCATTCTCCGCCTGTGCGCGTTCGAAGGTCGAGCGGCCCAGCGATAAATCCGGATAACACATTATGATTCCGCTCCATAAATCCTTGCCGCCACTTTTGCCAGCCGCTCGCTCACGTTGTGCTGCTCCATAATATCGGCGATCGTTTCGCAGCCGGCGAGTGAGGGGACGAGGACGGCTGCGGCGAACTCATCGGCGCGGCGCTCTTCGCGGAAGTGCAGTGCGCCTTCGGTCGAGTAGTGATGCACGAAGTGCTCGCCATGCTGGATGCCGCGCGGCGAAAAGAAGAGATGATAGTACTCGTGCCAGAAAATCTCAGCTTCCGGAATACCAGCGTTCCGATTGATCGCGATCGAGCGCACCGCAATTTTCTTGCGCGCTCCCCATACGCGAAGCCACTCGCCCGGCCGCGCCAGACTTTCTATCGTTGCAGGTCGCCGCACATATTCGATGTGCGCGAATCCGGCGTCTTTGCCTTCGGGGCCATCGGTGCGGACGAGGAGAATGTCGCTGGACAGCGCGACCGCGTCTATGTCGCGCGGATCGTACAACGACCGAATATCATCGGCAAGGGAGAGGACCGATTCCATAAAGAACCTGGATTCCGCAGATTTGAGCGGATTACGCGGATTGATTTTTAGGATTAGTTATTGTCGATGACCAATCATGCCCTCTGAAGTTAGCCCATTGCGGTTCGTTGGAATGAAAGATAGTGGCGGGAAAAGAACCTTCTGTCCCAAGCCCATAGAATCCCTAAAATCAATCCGCGTAATCCGTCCGAATCCGTGTAATCCCGGTTCTCCCTACCACTCCTTCCGCTTGCGGACTTCCGACCGAATCACCGCCAGCGAACGCCGCACCCAATCGAGCGTCTCTTTGTCGGGGCGCTCGCCGTTGAGGAATCGGATCATTGAGGCTTCGCTCGAAAGCGCGTCCTCGATCGTGATTACGCGCGGGCCGGGATCTTTCGCCGGATCCTTGCGCACGACAATATCTTCGAATGGCACACCGATCGCTGTCGCGACGCGCTTGAGCGTGTGGTCCGTCACGCCGGACTCATCGTTCTCGATGCGGCTCAGGTGCGCTTGCGTGATGTTCGCGGTCTTGGCGACGTATCCTTGCTTGAGTCCTCGCTCGTCCCGAGCGCGGCGGATGCGCTCGCCTTGTGTCTCTTGTGCCATAAAAGCGTTCGCTGGGCTAAATTTAGCTAATTTTGTGATGTGCGGACAAATATACCATGATTTAGAGACATAAGTTCAAGTTTTAAGCAAGAATTAAGCGAAATTGCAAAACCTTGTCCTAATCCGTATATAAGACTTATAGGACTCATACGTCCTATTTAGTCCTTCACCAGCACAATGCCACTCACCACCAGTGCGACAGCGGCAACTCCCCGGAACGCCCACATCCAGAACTCGATCTTCGCATCACCGATCATACGTGCCTGATCGCCGAGATAGACACTCTCGAAAAATGCCAGACCGCTGCCCGATAGGAGTAGCAGTGCCAGCACAATTCGCGGCAGGATCTGGCGAAGTGCTTCGATCGTCATTGCGCGGAAATGCGGACCGGCGCCGACCATGTGCCATCCTCAAGACGCTGCCGGACGAAGTAGGTGCCCGGAGCGTCGAGCGTGAAGTGGAGATCGTCGCTCGAGGAAACGCGATGTACTTCTCGGCCGAGGAGATCCATGACGATATATGTTCCGTGCGAGTCACCCGTCATCGAATGCACGGTTGTGCCGGCGCGGGCCGGGAATGGGTTCGGGTAGCACAGGAAACCACTCGAATATGCCAACGGCTCATCGACACCGCTTGGCATCTGGCCGACGGAGTCGAGTGTACCGTGCTGTTTTAGCACGATCGCATCGATATAGATCGGCAGTCCGGTACGGCTCGAATAATCGCGCCATACCTCGACCGTATTGTATCCAGTACCCACTACGGTCATCGAATACATCCCAGCACCCCTGCCTAATTCTGCGACAAATGCTGTGTCGCCCGCTCCATCGGGATTATCCCAGTTTTCGAGATAATGCCTCAGGATAAAATATGCGTGGGAGGTGTCATTGAACGGCCGGTCCCAATAAAATTCGATCGTCGCGCCCGGCTGAAACTCGACCTGCGATTGGGCACCGTGATAGAATTTCACAAAAAGCCAGTCACCGGTCGTTGAAATGACCACGTCCGTATGATCGGGTTTGCCCTTGGCATACTCGGGGTTGTCCAGACCGAACGTATTGAGCGAATCCGCAACCAGCGAATCGTACGTAATGAGCTTGAGCGGCTTCATTTGGCCCATCGCATTGGTGGCAATTAGCAGCGCAAGCGCCGTGCAGAAGAAAATCGAAAATACTCGGTTCATAGTCTTGATCCTTTAGAGTAAGAACTCCCGAACGCGTACAAAGTTACTGCTTTCGAGCTGTTATTTTCAGAAATCATTCTGAAATCATGTGAGAAAACCATTCTCTCAGCTTGTGCCACTGTGCGTGCATGTCCTCACTGACAACTTTTACATCCGCGAGCACCGGAAGGAAATTCGTATCCCCATTCCAGCGCGGCACAACATGGATATGGACGTGCCCCGGTACGCCTGCCCCAGCCGCTTTACCAATATTTAT
>JADGPZ010000093.1 GCA_017882165.1 Candidatus Kapaibacterium sp. | reverse complement strand
CTGCCCCCGCCTTGAAAAGGCGGGGGTTCATTCCTGGTCCCGTTCTATCGGAGAACCTGCATCATGCGTTGCATGCACTCGCTGCCGACGGTGAGACGGTAGATATATATGCCATTCTGCGTAAGCATAGATGCGTCGATCGGGACGGAGTATTCGCCCGGATCCATCGCAGATTGCATCACCGTGCCACACTCGCGGCCAAGTGCATCATAGACGCGGAGTGAGACGTTCGCTCGCTCGGCGATCGAGAAGCGGACGGTCGTTTCATCACTGAATGGATTCGGATAGTTCTGCGCCAGAGAGCATCGGCGCATCATTGCATCTGTAACGCCCGCTGCGGAGTTATACGTAAAGCTCCATGCGTCACTGAACGGACCCCAGGCTTCTGCGTTCTCTGCTTTTACTCTCCAGAAGTAAGTGTGATTGTCGAGCAGATTCGTATTCCAATGATTTGTGGCCGTCTCCTCAGTCGAAGAGGTGGTGTCAACAATTGAAGTAGTGAATTGAGCCGTATTCGAGAGTTCATACCAGTATTTCTGAACGTGCGGAGTTGTCAAGGTCCAAAAACAGGTGACGCTGTCCTTCCGAATTGTCAATCCGTTTGCCGGCGAAAGGAGCGCTGGCTTTTGAGGCACAGGCATGATGTAGGTGAAACTCCATACATCACTCATCGGACCCCAGCCGGCATCGTTCTCTGCTTTGACGCGCCAGTAGTATGTCTTGCGGTTGACGAAGTTCGAATCCCAACGGCTCGCGCTTTGGGTCAAAGATGTGCTCGTTGTATCGATCATCGAGTTATTGAAGGCGGCATTGTCCGCAATCTCGAACCAGTACTTGAGGATGGCGGGGCAGTCCCATGCCCAGTGGCAATTAACGCTATCGGTCACAACAGTCACCTGATTCGCTGGCGAACTAAGCGTTGGCTTTTCGGGAATCGGCTTGAATTCGGAAACTCCCCCATTGGTCCCGAACCAGATGTGTCCCGATCCATCGACTGCGATCGTGTTTACTGTGTCGTTTACTAATTGCGATGCCTCGGACGTCTGCATCGTCCACGAGCCATCATACCGCATCGATCCGCGATCGGAGCCGGCCCACACGTGTCCGCATTGGTCCACCGCGACGGCGTGCATGTTATCGCTGGGCCAACTCGGAGTGGTTGCTTTCGAATAGACCGTAGCCGTGGTGCCATTGGTCTTCACCAGTCCCGTGTACCACATGGCCGCCCACGTATTTCCGCTCCAGTCGGTTGTGATGCCCATCACATGATCGCCGGGGAAGTTGGAAATCGAATCCTGATTGATGAGCCTCGTAGCGGTGGGGTTAGCAACGTTGAACTTCGCCATGCCGTACGCACTGATGAAGCTCGTCCAGACGAAGCCGTTGCCGTCCGGCGCAACAACCTGAAAATGGCTGTCCGGAAAGGTCGGGACGTTGTCGCCGCTATAGGTAGCCCATGAGGTGCCCGCGGTTAGCTTGTTCAGCCCGGAGTTCGTGCCGATCCAAAGGTTATTCGCATTGTCAGGGGCAACCGACCAGATCGCGTTATCCGCCAGACCCGAATTGCCGGTTGTGTAGGTCGTCCAGGTTGTGCCATCGGTTTTGGTCAGGCCATCGCTCGTCCCGATCCACATCGAGCCGAACGCGTTCGAGATGGTGTTAATGTCGTTCGAAGGCACTTTGCTGAAGTCATTGAAGACTTGCCAGTTCGTACCTTGCAGCTTGGCAAGCCCCTCGGTGCCAGTGCCGATCCATACGCCGCCGGAGCCATCAAAGCCAATTGCCGTGACGGTGTCACCCGGCAGGCCCGAGTTGGCCTTCGAGTAGTGGAGCCATAGCCCGCTCTGCGCAAACAGGGGATTAGCTGCGCTCAGTATTGCGAGCGAAATTAAGAAAGTGTAAAGATGCTTCATAAGTACCTCAGTTGTAATTGACAGACCTATTGGTATAGGTGTAAGAGAAAACATGCCGCCATATGTTAATTGGATCTCGGGAGATCCTCTCTTTCCCACAGCGAGCATGGCCCTTTCGGAGCTGTAGCTCTTCAGTAGTGGAAAGATGCGGCCAACATGTGTGCCATCCGTGCTGGTTACCGAATTCCATTCGCGAAACGATTGCCTGACATAGTTGTCGGCAAGATTCTTACCTCAGGAGAAAAGATACTTACAGGAGAGCACAATTTCATGCTAGTTGCGCTCCACCAATCCGACGTGTATCCGTATCGCCGTCGTTTGTGTCTCAATCGGCATGATGCCAATGCAATACACCGGTCACCTCTACTCGGACGCCGTACACTACGCGATGACGAGCGCGATCTCGCGCGGTGAGACGCTCCACTCGCGGATCGCCGGATTGTGGGAGTTGCTCTATGAGCTTGGTCCTTCCATTCCAACCGCGTGGAACACCCTCTCGCGCACGACGCTCGAACGGGGCGAGAGTTCGTTGGACCGAATCGTCTTTGAGCTTTCGAAAGATGTGGCGTACGCCGTCGAACCGGCCCGCTATCACGTACTGACTTCAGTCTTAGTCGTTGCGCTTACCATTAAGCAGATGACGGTACCGGCACCCATGCTGGGTCCGGCGACCACGCTGGGTCCCGCGTCCGTTGTTGCTCGACCAGATTGCTAAAAGAAGCGTATTGTGAATCAAGAATCGCTCGATGGTTGTAACGGAATCGCCGTTCGCCGTGTCCTTAGGTTGTCGGGTGCATCGCCTGCACGCGACAATTATCGTCTAACATGTCGTCTCGCACAGAACCGATCGTCTATACGGAAGCGGAAGCTTCGCTCATCGACGCCTTCATCCATGGTGAGGAGCGCCAGGCGTTGGACGGTTTTAAATATGTCTATTCCCGTTTTCGCCAGCGCGTCATGAGCTACTGCGTCTACTATACGGGTTCGCAGGTTCTGGCGGAAGATGCCTTCCAGGAAGTCTTCAGCCGTGTCTATTCGCACCGTGCGCAACTCCGCGAAGCGAAGGCGCTCAAAAGCTGGCTGTTGCTGATTACGCGATCGGTCTGCCTGAATTCGCTGCGTCAATCGAAGTTCACGCCGGAGTTCGTTTCGATTACCACTTTTATTGATGGCGAGAATCCGCCTCCGACGCTTAATGCGCCGGGCGATCCGGCCGAAGCCGTGCTGGCGGACGACATGCTCAAGACGATGCTCGCTCGCATCGCGCCGATCTACCGCGAAGCATTTCTCATGCGGGAGTTCGAAGGCTACGAGTACGATCAGATCGCGGAGCTAACTGGCACGACGGAGATGAACGTCAAGGTGCGCATCACGCGCGCCAAAAAGCAACTCCGCGAGTTGCTGGCGCCATACTACGGATCGCAAGCGAATCGCACCGGGACGCGCCGAAAAAGCCCGAAACCATCGGCAACAAATCCTGAAGCAGAGATAAATGAGGACGAAGGCACGCTGCAGACCTTCGAGAATCAGAATTTAGCATTTAGTACCTAACACCGCCAGATGAAAGTCTATCAGATCGAAGATACGATCATCGCTTATTTCGATGGGCGGCTGAACGACACCGAGAGTGCCGAACTGCTGCACCGCGTCTCGGTCAGCCCCGAGATTCGCGATCTATTCGCGCAGCACGAGATGCTGCGCGGCATGGCGACGCGCGCGGCGCGCAACGTTTCGGTTTCGCCCAATGTGGAAGCAGCCGTCTTCGCCAACGTTGCGGCATTACAGCGCGTGGAGCGCCGCAAAGCGCCGGTAGCCTTCTGGTCGATGCGTCGAGGAGCGATCGTAGCCGCAGCCCTTGCGCTGCTGGCGGTTGGCGTGGCCGAATCATACAATTGGAGTGGGACATCGAAGCCTGCAAGCATGGCGGCTATCGACCCAACCCAGGCAGCCGGTAACGAGAGTATCAAGAATCCGACAGAGGCTGTAGCCACCGTGCCAACAGTCACAACCGCTGGCACGCTTGTCGACAAAGACATTGTGATGCACGAGTATACACTTGGTGCGACGCGCGAGGCGCTGCCTGTTGCTCAACCATATCGCGACCCAATCTCCGCCGATGTTCCGATAGCGTTCGCCGCGTTATCACGTGAAGAACAGGCTCAGCACATCCAGCCGCCCGGCTTGATCTCGCACAGCATTTCGGACTTAGCGATGACGCCACGGGATGACCGCTCGCGGTTCGAAATCGGTCTTGCGAGCAACACGCAAACGGTGTGGCCGGGGAATGCCGTTGCGGCAGCTCCATTCCAGGATTGGGCGTTACATGCCGCATACGCGCTCGACGAGCATGACCTCGCTGGTCTGCGGATCGAATACGGCATGTTCGGCTCGCTGAAAGTTGTACAAGGGGTTGATCCGCAATTCACTGCCTATACCGCTTCGATGACTTCCGGGTTGCTGACAACCTACGGGTTGTTCTATGCACGCCGCGAGGAGTTCGATCATGGCCGGTTCATCGTCGAAGGGGGCCTTGGGGCTGGTGGCTACTCTGGCGGATCGTATCTGAGCGCAAGCGCCGGTCTCCGAATACCCATTGCGGAGCATTTCCTAGCGGGCGCGACCGTCTCGATTACACGGAGACATCAAAATGGCCAGACGAAGCAAGATCTGCTATCGTCTCAGTCCGGCCCGGTCCTGTATGATGGACCGGATATTCACAACACCCTGCTCGGACGCATCGAGTATGGACTTTCATATCGCTTTTAAAATCTTGTAACGGCGTGGATGATCGGTCATCCACGAGGCCGGTTTTGTGTCCTAATGTTCGAGAGCAATACTACAATGAGTGTCAAGAAAGAATCAATCATCATGGGGCGGGCGCAGTGGATGACGGCTCATCCACGGATACTGCTCGGGGTCTGGGCCGTTGTTATGCTGGCTGGTGTCAGCTTGCTTTCTGGTTGCAGCCAGATCGTCGATCCTAAGCCGGATGCCAGGGCGCCCGAAGCGAACGTGAAGAACTACTACATCTTGCTCGAATCGTCGAAGATGGAGTACCGCTACGATCTTGCAACGCAGAATGCCTTCCAGCCACTCGCCGATGTGCTGATCATGGACATGCAGGGTGCCGATCCAACTGACACGTACAATTCGATACCGGTTTGGTATTGCAATTGGTCTTATGCGGCTGCAGGTGCTGGTCGTCCGTGGTTCTACGCGCTGTGCGATACCGAAGCCGTCGCTCTCGGCATCGAGCAGAATGGTAATTACACCGATTCGTGGATCGAGTTGAAGGCGCCGCTTTCGAATGGCGCATCGTGGTCCTTTACGTCGCAAGGAGAATCCGTCACGGCCACCGTCACAAAGTACGGCGTTTCGGCAGCCGTGAACGGTCACACGTATGACGATGTCGTCGTCGTGGACTACAAAGGCGCTGCCGGTACGGCCGGTACAGCATGGTTCGCGCGCGGCACCGGTACGATCTACTCCCACATCGAGCGGCCGGGCAACCAGATGATGGACCTCAAGTTTAGGAGCAAGTCATAATCTGAACCGGGATTTTACGAGATTTCAAAGATTGACAAGATAGAAACCATAGCGATCTAATTAATCTTTGAAATCTCGTAAAATTATGGTTCAGACGGAATGACCTTTCTTAACCCTCTCTTTCTCCTCGGCCTTGCGGCATCGGCGTTGCCGGTGCTGTTCCATCTCTTCGCGCGCCGCAAGTCCCGCCGCGTCGAGTTCAGCTCACTACGCTTTCTGCAAAAGCTCGAGAAGACCTCGATGCGCGCCGTCAAGATTCGGCAACTCTTGCTTCTGATCGTTCGGACGTTGCTCGTCACTGCCGTCGTGCTGGCATTCGCGCGTCCAGCTCTTCGCGGTTATCTCGGCGGATTCTTCGGCTCCTCGCACGCGAATTCTTCGATGGTCCTGCTCATCGACAACTCCGCCAGCATGTCGCGCTCGGACGATCGCGGCGAACTGCTGAAGCAATCGAAAGAAGCAGCGGCGGCGGTCGTCGGCGCGCTGGGGGAGGGGGACGAAGCGACCGTCATCCCGATGGCGTCGATTGAGCGCGGCAAGGAATACCGCCCGATGCACACGAAGCGCGATGTTCTGGATGCGATCAACCAAGTTCATATTGCCGATCGTGGCGCGACACTGCCGGACGGCCTCCGCATGGCGAGCGCGGTGCTCGCGCGGTCGCATAATGTGAACAAAGAGGTCTATCTCTTCAGCGATGCGCAGAAGCGGAATCTATATGAGGCAAGCAAAGCCTCTCCAGATTCTGGAAAAGCGACGAAGCTCTTCGACGCTTCGACCAAGCTCTTCACGATGACCGTCGGTCACGGCGAGCAATTGAATGGCCGCAATCTCTCGCTCGACTCGATGCGGCCGGTCACGACGGTCTTCGAGCCGGGACGACCGATCACATTCGAAGCGTGGGCGAGGAACACGACTGCCGAGTCCGCATCGAACGTCGTGCTCTCGCTCTTCTACAACGACGAGCGAGTGGCACAAAAGACAATTCTGAGCATTTCCGGCAACGCAACCGAGCGCGTCGAGATACAAGGACCGCTCCGAGGTTCCGGCCGGGTTGCGGTGCGCGCGGAGTTGGAGCCGGATGCGCTGCCATTCGATAACGCGCGCTTTGCCGTGATCGATGTGCCCGCTTCCCGTCGCATCGGTATTTTCACGCAAGACGCGAGCAGCGCAACGTTCGTCACGCTGGCGCTTTCGCAATCACTGGCGCAATCCCAAACCGGAATGCCGTTTACCACCGAGGTACACCGCACGCAAGAACTACGCAGTCTTCCATCTTTCCCCGATCGTTACGACGCCATCTTTGTATTCCTCGGACCTGCTACGCTGGACGAACCTGATCGCGCGGCGCTGAAATCTTTCCTCGCATCGGGACGTGGCGCTGGCATCTTCCTCATGTCCGGACTGGACATGGTATCGACAAGCAAACAGCTTGCTGCACTCGGCCTGCCGCAGATCGTCCGCAAGGAGGGCACGCCGAATGATGTAACGCATTATCAAAGCTTCGCGCAATTCGATTTTGCGCATCCGTTCTTTGCCGGGATGTTCGAAGCCATTTCAACGACGGGCGGGGTTAGCGGCAACGGTGCATCGCTCCGTGGCATCGAGTCGCCGAAGGTATTCGAGTCGTATGCGTTGCAGTCGAATGTTGGTCTCTCGCTCATCAAGCTTTCGAACGGCTCGCCATTCTTAAGCGAGATCAAAACCGGAAAGGGCGACGTACTCCTCTTTGCCGTGCCGCCGACGATGCAGTTCAGCGATTTTCCGCGCAAGAGTATTTTTCTTCCGCTCGTGCGCCGCGCGGCGGCGTATGCGAGCGCAGTCCACTCCCGCGCCGACGAAAGCGCCAGCGAGCGATACGTAACGACCGAGCCATTCGAGGTTGATCTGCCGCATATCACAAGTGAGGAACATGCGGGTGTGACATCCACGGTCCTCATCAAAGCGCCCGACGGCACGAGCGAGCGGGTGCCGGTCGTAACCAGCGCGGATGGAAGCGCGCGCATTCAAGTTACTGAGGCAAAAGTTGCTGGAAACTACACTGTGTACCGCGACGCCGAAGCGCGCGAGCCGCTATCCGCGTTCGCCGTCAATATCACGAGCGATGAATCGGATTTGCGCGCGAGTTCGGCGAGTGAAGTGCATGATTATCTCGCCGCGCGGATGTCAGGGACGCCCAGAATTATCCCGCTCGCGCCCGGCGCGCGCGATATAGCCAAGATCGTCGATCAGTCCCGCTACGGCGTAGAGCTATGGCAATCGCTGCTGCTCGCCGCCCTCATACTCGCGGTGATCGAGCTGATCATTGCGCGGGAGGCCAAGCCGAGGTTGGTGGCGGCGACGGTTTAACGGTCCTCAAATTGTCATCCTGAGCGAAGCGAAGTGAAGGATCGCATGAGGGAAAGGCGAGCGGCTTATCAACTGTCATCCCCGCGAACGCGGGGATCCAGGCCCCGATATTTCGAGTCGCGGAACCTGGATTCCCGCTTTCGCGGGAATGACAAACGTAGCACCGTCCCTTTCCCCGGCACTATCCCGCCCCCACAAATCTTCTAAAGGTATGAAGCAACGCCCCCTGCTGCGTTCGGTATGGCTGGTTATCCTGCTCGTGTGGGCGGGGGGAGTTGTGCGCGCTCAAAACCCGCCATTCAAAAACCCCTCGCTCGACAGCAATTGCTACTTCCCGCAGATCGATAATCCATCCGAGATGGACACAATTGTCGGCAGCGTTGGTCAGAATCTTGGATCACCCATCATCAAGAATATGGGGCCGAAACCGAATGGAGGTTTCGGCAACATGCTCATCGGAAATCTTTCCCCGCCCAAAATCACGGACACCTATACGCTCTCGCAAGTGACGACCGGGCCCGGATTCAACCTTCATCAGATGACCCAGTCTCTTCAAAAACTGAGTTCTAATGATGCTCATAGCATTTCCTACGGCTTCCACGGACATTTCCGGGACCGAGCTCATGTTGACATATTCGATGGAGGAAAAATTTTTTGGGCCGACGATGCAGGAAATTACGATTCCAGTCGGTCTACTGTGCTCAAGACGAATATTCGTCCAGGGGAAGGTGGAATTGGCGGCGGACCGGTAGACCCTTATATTGCGCACCTTACCAGCGACAGCGTCGATGACATTGTCGTAAGCGCCTTTTCGAATTATGCCAACGATCATGATACCGCGTATGCACTTTTGTACCGAGGGGGTCAACAGCTTCATGCGAAGGACACGGCGTCCCAAGATACATCTGCCTTGCTCTATCCGATGACGCCAAATTCGCACGCCTTCCGCTCATGCGTGCAGGCCGATTTTCGAGGGCTGGGCAGGGACGATCTCGTCGTTTATGATGGTTGGTATAATCTCTGCTATTACAAAAACGACCCGCCATTCTCGCTCGAGCGATTTGCTCAGGCGGTTGCAAAGGATACGATCCTTGCCGCGTGGCAGGGTCCTAATATCTACCGATTGGGCGGAATTCAAACTTGGTTTCCCATGCGTGTGCTCCCCAAAAAGCAGGGCGATATGTCGGTTGATTTATTAGTCGTTGCTAATCCGGATCCATCGCTGGACAGCCTAATTTTCGTCCTTCGCGGCGGGCCCGATTTTGGATCGCATCGCATTACAATCGATAGCGCAGCCTTCGTTCTTGAGCATCCGAAATTCAGTTATTATTGGCCTTACAGTATCGCTGATGCCGGCGATATGACGGGAACGGGGAATCATGTTCTCTATACGACTGCAGCTTACAACCCGGACGCTCAATTCGATCTCTTCTACGTCACAGGCAAGGCACTCGACGATAAGATCGATATTTACAACGTAACTAATCTTTCGGGTAGGGGTGATACGCTCACCGCGAACGACGATTCGTTGGAGGATTTCATAACCATCCGAGGATATGGGACCTATGGTGCTTTGTGGCTGTATTACGGCTCGAAACAAATTCCCGTTCACCTCAACCCGCAGTGGGCGGATGTAAGAACGGAAATTGACGCAGTTCCGAAGCAGGATGGCGCGGGAATCATCATTGCGCCCAATCCTGTAACGCGCGGCTGGACCGTGGCAACGATCGTGTGGCCCGAAGCCGAGCATGGAGTTTGCACGGTCTTCAACATGCTGGGAAGCGAAGTGCAGAAGAGCGAGCTTCGTCTGCTTGGCGGCGCGGAGGAGCAGCGAATCTACTTCCCATACTTGCAATCCGGGGTGTATCAAGTGGTAATTCGCGGAGCCGCTCACGAGGCGCGAACGAAGCTGGTGATTGCCCGCTGAGTGACAAATTGTTGCTGGTGATTAAACCTTCGCTATCGTGCCAGCATCCTACCCGTACATCATATTCGGGGTAACGGGGATGAGCGATCATCCCCGACTGGTCCCAACTCAGGAGCCCACCGTCAAGTCATTGAGGGTGGGTTTCTTTTTTGTCATGGAGTGGAGCGTTACGATAGGAGCGGGACGGGTGTTATATGGGGGATGATACGTATGGTCAGGTCGCTTTTTTGCTTCGCCGTCGTTGCGCTCGCGGCGCTCGGTTCACGGGTTGCAATTGCCCAAATTTCCGCGAGCGATCAAGTGTCGTCGCAGCAGTTTTTGGATGGCGGTTCTTCCACAGGTATTTCGCCGTATCGCCGTCCGCCGCTGGCCCGCTACCGGCTGCTTGGCGGATTCGGCGGCAATCTGGGTCTTGCCAGCGAGACGCCACGCGCGATGATTGGAGTCGCGAGCTATCAGATGGGTGAAATCACGCATGATCTCAGTGATCTCTTCAGTGCGGCATTTATCTCGAACGCTTCCACCGGTGGCTATCCGCGCCGGTCATTCAGTGAGTTCGATGTGCTTTATGGCTTTGGTATCAACGAAGAAGTTGCTGGGTATGAATCGGCACCACAGTATTTCCACGCGTCCGTTTCGGCCGGCCTTGGCTTCGACACCTACAACACACGCTGGCGCCGGTTTGGGCGCGGCGTTGTGGATACCACGAACACTCCGCCGAACTCATTCGCCTCTTCGGTCGGTCTGCCCATCCAGCTTCAGGCCAGCTACGAACCATTCCGCTTCGTCGGCATTGGCGCGCTGCTCTTCCTGAATGTGAATGCCATCTCGCCAAACTATGGCGGGGCGGTGATGCTGGAAGTGCGGTATTAGTAGACCTCAAAAGCCGTCATTGCGAGTCGGGCGCAGCCCGGCGAAGCAATCCCCTGCGGGAAGCCCGGACTTCGTGGTGGGGATTGCTTCGTCGTGCTACGCACTCCTCGCAATGACATGGAAAGTGAGTCGAGCCGCGCCGGTCGCTTTCCCGCCGTAAATTTGCACCATGCGTCGTATATGTGCCCTCGTTCTTAGCCTGCTCGCTTTCGGCGCGGCGCATGGCTTGGCGCAGCCCCATTTTGTCTCGCCGCTATCGCGTGGCATCCTGCAAGTGCGTGGCGATCATGCCGATCTTCATCTGCGGGCAACCGTGCCGCCATCATATCAGAACTTCCGCATCAAGCTCAGCTCCGATCGAGACACGAGCAGTCCATTCGTCGGTCAGACACACCTCGATATTCACAACGGCTCGATCGACACACTGCTCGTTGTGCCAAAAGAGTTACGCAATTACACGCTCTATTGGTTTGCCGATAGCGCGGGCGCGCCGCTCATGGGGAGCCTGCCCGGTCTGACGCCCGGGCATATCATCGGCATCGCCGGGCAATCGAACGCGCAGGGATATTGCTGGGAGATGGTCGAGCCGGCGCAAGGCGACATCCGCATGCTGCGCGACGAACACGCGTGGGAGACTGCCTTCGAGCCGACCGGCAACAAGGCGGGCGGTCCATGGATCGTGATGGCGAACCAGCTTTACAAGATGATCGGGGATACACTTCCGGTCGGGATCGTGAACGTGGCCATCGCATCGACTGGGCTCGTTGTAGCCGGTCTCGGCGGGCTGTGGATGCGGAATGCTTTGAGTCCAACCGACAGCTCGCTGTATGGCAATGCACTGCGCCGGTTCTTATGCGCAGGCAGTGAGATCGAATGCATCTGTTGGATACAAGGTGAGAATGAAGCGGGCTATTCCCCATATCTCAAGGATGTCGGCGCTTACCGCACCACCTTCCAGGGATTGATGAATGATTTCAGGCAGGATCTTGCCGACAGCTTCCAAGTTCTTCATTTGCAGGTCGGCGGCTGGTCGAATACTCAGGCACCAGACTTCCCAAAAGTACACGAGGCGCAGCGATTTCTACCGCCTTCGACGTTAGTCGGCACGGCGCTCGGCCGGTCTGTCGCGGCCGGCGATGGCGTTCATTACGACATTCCAACCCTCTGGGCTGTCGGCGGAATGTTTGCGGATGCCATCCTGACCGAACGCTATGGCCAATCCCGTCCGATGTTTCCACCGCTCATGCCGGATACGATGGCCAAAGTCGATTCAATTCTGGACGGGAGTATTCCGGGGCGGTATTGCATCTCGCTCGGCTGGACGCGCGGGGGCAAACCGGTCAAACTCATGAATGCTCACACGGCGCAGTGCTTCGCCATCGAAAGGGACGGGCAGCTTCTTGATACGTCGCAAGTGTGGTTCAGGATCTCGAAGGATTCCGAGCGCGTCTTGCTGGGTCTCCGGCAGGATTCGATAACACTCGATCACGAGTGGCTCATCACGTATAACGCCACTGTCGGCGCGGATGAGGCGCCACTTGCCACGCTTGATCCGGCCAGCGGCGACACGATTTTCGGGACAGCATTCTACGAACTCCCGGTGACACCCTCATCGCTGGCGCGCCTCTCCGTCAACGATTTTTCGATCTACAGCGTCGTGCCCTCGCCGACAATCGGTGGCCTCGTGTGCTATGTGCTTGCGAGGAAATTAGAACACCTTCAAATCGAGTTGATCGACAGTCGTGGCGTGGGTGTATCACACGGAGAGGCCACGGTTGAGCCGGGGC
>JADGPZ010000024.1 GCA_017882165.1 Candidatus Kapaibacterium sp. | reverse complement strand
TGCGGATGCCGAATCCAGAATCCTGATGGACCCGAAGGAGACGGCGGAACAGCACACGATTGTCGATCTCATCCGCAACGATCTGAGCCAGATCGCCAGCGGCGTGCGGGTCGAAACATTCCGCGATGTCTCGCGATTGCATACGAATCAGAAGGACCTGCTACAAGTGAGCTCAACGATTAGCGGCACGCTCGCAAGGGATTGGCCCTTCAATATCGGCGATATTTTCCGCGCGCTGCTGCCGGCCGGTTCGGTCACTGGCGCGCCGAAGCAGAAGACCTGCGAGATCATTGCGGAGATCGAAGGGTACGACCGTGGATATTATACCGGAGTCTTCGGTGTGTTCGATGGCACCTCACTCGATAGCGCCGTGATGATCCGATATATTGAGCGCGACAAAGATGGTTACGTGTTCAAGAGCGGCGGCGGCATCACAATCAACAGCGATGTTAAAGCAGAATATCAGGAAATGATCGACAAAGTATATGTCCCTACTATTTGAAGCCATCCGGTTGCAGGATGGCGAGTTCCGCCTGCTCACGTTACACCGGCAGCGGATGAACGCCTCGCGAAAGGCATTGCTCGGAATTGATGAGCCTATCAGTCTGCGCGAACTCTCCATCCCTGCTGAGTGCCGTATCGGCCGATTCAAATGCCGCATCGAGTATGGCGCGGCAATCGAGCGCATCACGTTTGAGGAATATCTCGTCGCGCTGCCGGAGCGATTTCGTCTTGTCACTGACAATGAGATTGAATACTCTCACAAACTCACCGATCGAACGCGATTGATCGCGCTCATGGACGCCGCCGCACCGGACGGGATCATTATAGTAATGCACGGCTTCATCACCGATGCGTATCATTCCAATCTCGCGTTCTATGATGGCGCGCGGTGGGTCACGCCGGACACACCACTCCTCGCCGGCCGTATGCGCGAGTGGCTCTTGCGAACGGGACAAATCTCTCTCGCGCCGATACGTCCGCAAGATCTCGCGAACTACCGCGCGTTCAAGCTCATCAACGCGATGCTTGGATTCGAAGAGTCGCCCGAGTTTGGGATGGGGAGGATAGTGGGCGCTTGACATGGAAGCAAGTGGCACAACCGAGAACGTCGGTGCAGTCAATCGTCGGATGAAAACCATTGCGCATCGAACAAGTGTTGCAGTTCGATTATCGAGTCCTCAACTCATCGACCTATGGAATTAACAAAGACATTCAGCGAGAAGAACATCCAAGATCTTATCCTGCACTACGAGCAGGGACTACTGAATCTGGAACCATCGTTTCAGCGCAAGTCGGTGTGGTCCGAATCAGATCGGAAGAAGTTGATTGAGTCGATCTTCCACGGCTACCCGGTACCATCTATCTTCCTCTACAAACGCAATGAGGATGGTAGAGTTATGTACGACGTCATTGATGGCAAGCAGCGTCTGGAGAGCATTCTTATGTTTACACGTACTGGGCGCTTTAAGCGAGACGCGTTTGAGTGTAAACTAGATCTTGGAGATGGCACCCAAAGCTATACCTGGCCCAAGATTCAGAAGCGTTTTGGGGACCAAGCCCATGCCTTCAAGACGTATCAGATTCAGACCGTCGAGATTTCGGGAGACTTTGCAGACATTGTGAATGTCTTTGTTCGCATCAATAGCACCGGCAAGCCGCTGACATCTGGAGAAAGGCGACATGCAAGATATTTTAACAGCCGCTTCCTAAAACTCGCCGAACGTCTCGCCCGTCGCTACGAACCGAAATTAGTTGAGGCCAAAGTTCTAAGTGAACAGGATGTCGCCCGCATGAAGGGAACGGAGCTGATTGCGGAGTTACTGATGTCTATTCACAACGCAGGACCCATTAACAAGAAGCTCGCGCTCGATAGAGCCATAGGCAACGAGTCGGTCAAATCGAACGAGCTGATTAAGATCGAAGGCGAGTTTGAAGCAACACTTCGGCTCGTTTTCCGAATGTTCCCTCACCTGCGATCCACCCGCTTCTGCAAGATTGGTGATTTTTACACTCTCTTCATGGTAGTCTGGGGGTATTGGAAGGAGAAATACATTCTCAATGATCGGAAGAGAAACGAGATCGCGCAGAATTTACTCAGGAAGTTCTCGGTCGGCGTTGACTCACTGAGGAATGACCTCCGGCAGGTCAAACCGCCGTCGCGAATCAACGAAACGTATCAACGATACCTCTTGACTGTGCAAGGCAACACAGATAGCCTGCCGACACGACAGGCCCGCGCTGCGATCATCAAAGAGTTACTGGGATCGCTCTTCGATCGCAAGGATGAGCGCCGAATCTTCTCCATGGAGCAGAGAAGGATACTCTGGAACACGGACACGAAACAAATTTGCAATCGTTGCAAGACTCAATTGCATTGGTATGACTTCACCGTCGATCACATCATTGCTCATACAAAGGGCGGCAAAACGATGATTTCTAATGCGCAACTTCTATGCAAGAGTTGCAATAGCAGAAAACGAGACCGGTAGGTCACTAATGATCGCATCTCCTCCCCCTCATCAAATTGTTTTTTGGGGTTCCAGAACATCCTCGACACCTTGTTACTGTCTGTACCGGTCAGAACGGTAAATCATCTACTGGTGCCATCGCTGTTTCGTTAGCAGCGTTCAACTGGCTCTCAAGAGAATCAATGAATCGCACGGTGTTCGCGATATTATTGAAGATCAGTAAACTCTCGTCGTAATTCAGCAATCTATTCCCATGGGCAAAACTCTTTTCATTCCTGACCTGATTGAACGCATCAAGAATGCTGATTGACGCCTTAAGAATCTTCTCTCCCATCGTGGTTTCCATCAACTGCTGCTGGTTAAGGAATTTCACGTACTTTCCGAAAATGGCGTTCAGAGAGTCATCTTGTGAGAATTGGATTTCATGAGCATCGCAGAGACTTCGAACAAACCGAACCATGTATGTGTGGAGTCGGTCAAGGGCTTGCTGAGGTTCGTTCTTCTGAATCGCATCCCTTACTGCCTTAGACAAGGATTCAAAGTCCTTATCCAACGTCCTTGGTTGAATCGAATCGACATTCTCGACAAGAGCGTCATTACTCAATCGTCCAGCGATTTCGGAACAATGTTTGAACTCTGCCTCAACACTGTCGATGTCATACACTCCCATTTCGCTGTGGGCACGGTAATACTCTAATAACCCGTGAAGGAGTTTGCTTGTAGTGTAGTTGGACTCCTTCGCCCAAAATGCCCGCAACCGATTTGCCTTTGAACCACTCCCATAGGTATACTTATCATCGTCGATATCCAGACCCGTATGCTCAAGAATGAATTCCTTAAAAGTCCGATTTGAGAAATTCAAGACGTAACCTGAGCCCATTCCCAAGAATCGCTCCAGCCACATTTTGTCCATGCTTGAAAGAGTTGCCATAGCACGCGGTCTATCGTTGCGCTCCCGTTACAGAAACAGCAGAAGCGGGTCTTCCTGTCTTGATCCCACTACTCTGTTGCGGAAGGACATAGACCGTATTTAGAATATTCTCGGCAATGTCGTATGCTATTGAAAGCTCATTGGAGTCCGCAACCTCTACATCGTGAGCCGCGACATTACCAAGAAATCGAAGCGAGTGAAGCATCTCACATTGCAAAGTACCGAGAATTCCCGCTGTTGCCAAGTTGTTGATCTTCGTCTGAAGGTTATCCCCCGCAACATTTTGATTATTGCAAATTGCTTCTATCAATGTGCGTAAGCCAATTGCTGCGAGGGTCGCAAGAGAATTATTCAGCGCGCCGATAACCTCATTATAGATTCGATCAATCTTGTGGGGCAAGTAAAATTGACTTAAGGCCAGTGGATCGCGGCCTGCCGTTCGTGAAGGATAAAGCACCTCGTTTGGAATCGCCGTGTTTTCCAATGGGTCATAATCGTTGTCGCTCACGGAGCAGGTGCGGTATGAGACCGCGCCACATCCGGCGCACCGGATTATTTGGTATTTGATGCTCCACCAGAAGTCTGCTGGGGGATCTTCGCCGTCAGCAAGTTCGTGAATCACGTCGTGGTTCGTTTGAATCTTACAATTTAGACAGAGGACTTTCATATAAAGCAATGGATACTCATAAAAGATATTAACGCTCCCCCTGCGCACGTGGAGAATCGGCCGTTAAGCCAACGAGTATGATGAAAACAAAGAGGGTGACTAGAGTTTCCATGGCTTTCGCTCCACTTCACCCCCACTCAAGCTGAGGGCGGGCACTTGGGCTAAGTTCTTTAGTCCCTCCGCGACTCGGCTTTCGTCCGTCTCAGGCTTGCGAGCCATCCGGCGATCATCGTCCCGATTATCGAGGCGAGCCAGAGCCAGTAGGCGGGACCGATCGAGAGGATGGCGCCGGTGTTTCCGGCTTCATCGATGAGGATATGACGCTCGAATAAGAAACTCGCGGCCAGCAGCACTGCTGCGATGCCCGCAATGATAGCAATCGTGTTTCGGCGTCGTGCGATCATCCACCATGCGACAAACCCGATCGGGTTGGCAAACCATGCGTAGCTGTTATCCGCCGTCGCACCCCATCCGGTGAGGAGTGCGAGCAATGACGAGCACACTTGCGGACCTTCGGAGGACTGGACCGTAAACGGAGTGAAAAACAATGACGTGAAGAACAGCACTGCGGAAATTGAAAGCGCAACCCTGACCGCGCGAGGCTCACGCCAGAACCAGCGAAGAAGTATCGTCATGATTCAAAGATACGAAATGAACGTGCAACGCGGTTCAATTGGCAGCGCTCGGCAATCGGCGGGCAACTATTCTGCCCCGCTGGGGCTGAGAAAGAATTTTTCAGAATTCATCGAAAAGTTGCGATGCCGGGATGGTCGAACAACGTTGTAATAGATGGAAGGGGGTCGCTTCACTAAAAAGATGAAAGATGGAGTATGAAATATGAATTATTTATTAAATCACAGCTGAGTATATAATTTTATGATGTATCGGGAACAGCGGGAAGCTCGGGCCGCGTTATGTATTAGGGAAGAGGGGGACTCTGCTTCGTTCGCCATTGTTTCAATGGGACATTCACCCATTACTGGGGTCCAGTCAGTTGAATCAAGCCGTCTCGAAACCTGGATCCCCACCCCGATCAGGTCGAGGGCAGGCTTTTCGTGGGGATGACAACTCTTCGACGTGCCCGGCTGGCACTATGGGGACTAAAGTATAATCCGTGTAAGTCGTTGTGTGGCATAGTGTTCCAGTAAGTCTGCAACAGATCGCCTTCGTTTCGATGTTATACTAATATAGGGGTTCTCTTCACATTCCGATTCGGTGAACTGGGCTGCATGCGCACCAATGGTGCGCATTCTGTGAGAACAGATGCACAACTTGTGACCGGCGGAAGAAGATTGTTTCTCTTGTAAGATTGGTCTGTTTGTAAGATAGGTTTGTCTATAAGAATGAGAATTATGAATTTCAAACTCAAATGCTAAAATCTAAGGTCGATTTTCTTTCATAAAGAACGAAGTAAAGAATTCTTACGGTATACTATGACAGAGTAAGAAATCTTTACTAATCAATGGACATCAGTCAATGTTTTTATGAAGAATCGCGTGGATGGCCAATTATCGTCGCTACGGTATGATTTTTATGCGATACCCATAGGTGATTACTAAGACAGCCCCCATTCGTTCTGACAAAAAACCATTCGAAATTCTTACGCGCGAGGACTATTCCCCGGTCACGTATATGCTCGAGGTCCATCACCCACAGATGGCTCGCGCCGCCCAGCCGGGGCAGTTTGTGATCGTGATGTCCCACGCCACTGGCGAGCGGATTCCGCTGACCATCGCTGACTTCGACCGAGAGAAAGGTACGATCACGCTCGTCATTCAAGCCGTCGGCAAAACGACGATGGAAATGCAGCAAAGCTGCCAGGTCGGGACCGTCCTCTATGGCATAGCCGGGCCGATGGGCATTCCGAGTCACGTTTCGAGCGCCAAGAAGGTCGTCTGCGTCGGCGGCGGTCTGGGTGTCGCTCCCGTCTATCCGCAGGCGCGGGCACAGAAGGAGAACGGCGCGTATGTCATCGGTGTGCTCGGCTTTCGCAATAAGGACCTCGTGTTTTGGGAAGACAAGTTTCGCGCGATCTGCGATGAACTCATTATCTGCACCGACGATGGCAGCGCGGGTATCAAGGGCTTCGTCACGGATGGTATCAAGCAGGCCATTGCGAAGCATCCCGACATCGACGAAGTCGTGGCCATCGGCCCGCCGGTCATGATGAAGGCAAGCGCACAAGCGACGCGGGCGGCCGGCATCAAGACGATGGTGAGCCTCAATCCGATCATGGTCGATGGCACGGGAATGTGTGGAGGGTGCCGCGTGAAGGTCGGCGAGAGCGTCAAGTTCGCATGTGTCGATGGACCGGACTTCGACGGCCATCAGGTTGACTTTGACGATTTGATGGTGCGACTGAAGCGCTACAAGGAGGAAGAGCGTGTCGCCACCGAACGCTGGTCGGAGTCCTGCCGGATGAACGGCAGCCCAATGGCGACAGCCGCATAATAGTAGTAAGTAAGTTAGATCACAGAGCAATAAGCGGATGGCAAAGAAACGCACGGTACGGACGATCCATCAGGAGCGGACACCAGTACGAGAACTCGATCCTCTCATCAGAGCCCGCAACTTCGAAGAGGTCAACTGCGGCTATACAGAACTGGAGGCGATTCGCGAGTCCGAGCGGTGCCTCTTCTGCCCCGACCCGAAGTGCATCGCTGGCTGTCCCGTATCCGTCAACATCCCAGACTTCATCCAAAAGCTCGGCGAGCGGGACTATCGCGGAGCCTACGACGTCATCACGGCAACCAATCTTCTGCCTGCGGTTTGCGGTCGCGTCTGTCCACAAGAGAACCAGTGCGAAGGCGTTTGCACCGTTGGCGAGACGCTGGTCTCGGTCGCGATCGGCCGAATGGAGCGCTTCATCGGCGATCTGGCTATCACGAATGGCTGGATCAACAAACCGTATATACAGCCATCCAGGAGCACCAATGGTGCTCCATTTAAGATCGGCATCGTTGGTTCTGGCCCGTCCGGTATGGCATGTGCCGCCGACATGGCAAAGGCCGGATGCGATGTCACGGTCTTCGAAGCATTCCACGAGGCTGGCGGAGTGCTCCGGTATGGCATTCCCGATTTTAGGTTGCCGAATACTGTCGTCGATGCTGAGATCGAAAAGCTGAAGCAACTCGGCGTCAAGTTCGAGTGCAACGTGCTCGTCGGTCGGCTCTTTACGATCGAGCAGATGATCGAGGAGGAAGGATTCCATGCTGTGTTCATCGGAACGGGCGCCGGTTATCCGACGATGCTCGGCATTCCGGGTGACTCGCTGAACGGCGTGCTATCGGCGAACGAACTTCTGACGCGCTGCAATCTGATGCGCGCTCGCGATTTCCCGAACGTTGACACGCCTCTGCCGCTCGGCAAGCACGTCGTCGTAGTCGGCGCCGGCAATACTGCGATGGACGCTCTCCGCGTCAGCAAGAGATTAGGAGCCGAGAGCGTGACGTGTGTTTATCGCCGCTCGAAGACGGAGTGCCCCGCACGCGCGGAGGAAGTTCATCACGCCGAACAGGAGGGCATCGAGTTTCACTGGCTCTCGAACCCAGTAGAGATCCTGAGCGACGGCGACGGTTCCGTTCGCGCCATTCGGTGCATTCGCATGGAGCTTGGTGCGCCCGATGACTCCGGCCGCCGCAGGCCGGTACCCGTGCCCGGAAGTGAATTCGAGATCGAGACCGATGAAGTGGTCTACGCAATCGGCACGAACGCCAATCCGATCATCGGTCAAACCTCCAAGCTCAAGCTGAACAAGCGCGGCTACATCGAGACAGACAACAAGCTTATGACATCGATCGCCGGCGTCTTCGCAGGCGGCGATATCGTCACCGGCGCGGCGACGGTCATCGAAGCGATGGGAGCGGGTCGCAAAGCCGCCCGTGGCATGAAAGCCTACTTAGGCATTCGCGATGTCGGTCCGATTCATCGGGGCGCAACCGGGGACGGTCGCGCTACATCGTTATTCGGGATCGATGCCCGCGAGCACAATTTTACAAGAGTGAGGGTCGCACAATAATGGAAGTCGAAGAGATTAGCAAGGTTAAGCAGAAGAACACGAATGGTCACGCGGAGGCCAGTGGCAAAGTCGCGCCGGTGGATGATCGGTCATCCACCGCAACGGCCAAGGCTGCGACGAAAGGTAAGGCAACACGTCTGAGCGAGCATATCGTCGAAATCATCAGTGATTCCGGCGAGGGCGCGCAGAAGTGTGGTCAGTCCTTTGGCGCGATCGTCGCCCAGATGGGCTTGGGCGTCTGGACGACCGAGATCATACCCGCCGAAATCCGGCCTCCTGCCCGGAGTGTAGCGGGAGCCAGCGGAAACAGGATTCGCATTGGATCCAAGCGTATTTCGAACGGGGGCAACGAGACCGATCTCGTGATCGCCTTCAACGAGCAGGTTCTCATGGGCCGGGTGCGTGCGAATGAGCTGAAGCCGGGCTGCACGATCTTATTGGAATCAATGTGGCGCGATGATCGTCGCATCGCCAAGACGTACACCGATGCCGTCGAGCAACTGCTGGCTGCGGGCTATAAGGTCGTCGAAATCCCGATGGACAAGGAGTGCCGCAAGGTGGTCTCCGATCCTCGCAAGGGCAAGAACATGTTTGTCCTGGGCATCTTATGCGGATTATACAGCCTCGATTTGCAGACGGCGCGCGATCAGGTCGTGCTCACATTCGGCAAGAAGGCTGCGAAAGTCATCGAAAGCAATATCGCGTTGCTCGATGCCGGCTATGCGTGGGCAGACGCGAACTTAGATTTCAAATACGAGATACCCGGTGCCAAATCGACGGAGCCGCAGATCGTCGTGAACGGTAATACCGCTCTGGCGCTCGGCGTGCTTGCCTCCGGAATGGAAATCTGTGCGATGTACCCAATCACTCCCGCAACGTCAACATCGCACTATTTGAGCGAAGCGTTTCAGGAGGTCGGTGGTGTCGTGCATCAGGCGGAGGACGAGATCGCGGCCTGCTGCTTCGCCATTGGTGCTTCCTACGCCGGCAAGTGTACCGTCACGATCACGTCCGGCCCCGGTTATTCCCTCAAGCAAGAGGCGTTAGGTTTGGCGGTGATGGGTGAAATTCCACTGGTCATCATCAACGTGCAGCGTGGTGGACCAAGCACAGGGCAACCAACCAAGACGGAACAGGGCGATCTGATGACGGCGATCTTCGGCAGCCACGGCGATGCACCGAAAGTGGTGATCGCGCCGGGGACGATCGAAGAGTGTTTCTACTCTGTCATCACCGCCCGAAAGATTGCCGAGACGTTCAACATGGTGGTCGTTATCCTTTCGGACGCTAACCTCGCAAGTTCGCAGCAGCCGTTCAAGCGGCCCGTGTTCGATGAAGCGTGGCTTGCACCGCCGATCGACCAGAGCGCCATCCCCGCAGGTGCAAAGCCTTATGATTGGGATCCGAAGACGGGCCTCGCGCGCCGGTTTATTCCGGGCCAACCCGGCGGAATGCATACACTGACGGGACTCGCGCACGACGAGAACAGCCACGTTGCATACGATGCCGAGATCAACCAGCGCGCGATGCGGGCGCGGAGCCTCAAGCTTGCGACGCTCCAAAAGACGCTCCTGCCACCGCCGGTCTTCGGCGACCGCACGGGCGATGTCCTCATCGTCGGCTGGGGTAGCACCAAAGGCGCGATCGAGGAAGCCGTTGCGGAGCTTCGTGAAGAAGGGAAGAAGGTCTCTTCGACGCACTTAACATTTATCCAACCGATGCCGCCTGGCATCAAAGAAATTCTGGCTGGATTCAAGAAGGTCATCACGATCGAGAATAACTGGAGCGACTCGCCAGCGGACGAGATGATCGATGAGTCCAACCGCCGCTATTCGGCGCTCGCGATGCTCCTTCGCTCGCGGTATCTCGTCGATGTCGATTGCTGGAGCGACTGCCGCGGCACCCCGCTCAAGCCGAACACCGTCCGCAAAGTAATCTTGGAGGCAATGGCATGAATGATACGACGATGAATGGAATAGCAAAATCCGGAGCAATGACGTTTCCGCTTCCGCTCGCGCCTGTTAACGTAAACGACTGCTTGCTCGAACTCTACGAAGAGCATTACGAACTCGAAGATTACCAGAAGGGCGTGCCTCGCTGGTGTACCGGCTGCGGCGACAATGCCATCCTCACGGCGGTGCAGCGTCTGTGCCGCGACGAGAAGCTGGCGCCGGAAAAAACCGTATTCGTATCCGGTATCGGCTGCTCGAGCAGATTGCCGCATTACATGAATACGTACGGGTTTCACAGTCTGCATGGCCGGGCGTTGCCCATTGCCGAGGGGATTAGACTCGCGCGGCCAGATCTCAAGGTGTTCGTGAACATGGGCGACGGAGACTGCTGCTCGATCGGCGCCGCGCACTGGATTCATGCTATTCGCTATAACATGAACATGACGGCCATGCTGCACGACAATAACATTTACGGTCTGACGAAGAAGCAGGCCTCCCCGACGTCACCGATTGGACTCAAGACAAATACCACGCCACGCGGCAGCTATCTCGAAGCGCTGAACCCACTCAGCGTGACGCTCGGCGTTTCGAACGTCTCGTTCGTTGCGCAGGTCGTGGATTGGATTCCGAAGCTGCTCTATCAGACGCTTTCGGCGGCCTATCATCATAAGGGCTTTTCGTTTGTGAGGATCATTCAGCGGTGCCCCGAGTGGCTGCCGACTCACATGGACGACTATCTGCATGACCCGCAGCGAGTCTTGCTCCTGCATCACGAGAACGGCCTCGAGATCGATTCGGAACTCGCCAAGCGATACACGAACATGGAGGAGCACGATCCATCCAACCTGAACCGCGCACGCGAAATCGCTTCGGGTAGCGATCCGATTCCGGTCGGAATCCTCTACCGGAACGATGACGTGCCTCTCTATGAAGAGGTGCGGTCCGACTCGCGCCTGCGCACAACGAGTCTGGTAAAGAACGGACTCGAGGCAGAGTTCGACAAGTTCACTATTTGGCCCGAAGGTCAGACACGCGCGAAGCACGAGGCAGCATAGTAAGGATGAACATGGAAGTGAAAGCTCAAGATCAGATCGCCTTTTACCTCACGGGCCAGCATAATGGTTCGGGCCTCAAGCCACTGGACCGCAGCTATCGACCAGCTCTATTCGCGCGCCACGCCGACCTCACCGCGGTCCGCTACGACTTCCCCTTGGTCCTCAACTCGGAAGGAACGCCGGAGCGCGCCGTCCTCTCGCTGAGCGGACTTGTGGACGAAGCCGTCGAGGCATTGCGAGAAGATAAGGATCGCGACCGGATCGCACAGCATGGCTACGCATTGGAACGTGAAGTGCGTAAAGAATTGGCCCACCCCATCGGGCGCGCGAATGGCGTAGCGGCTGACTTCGCGACGCTGTGGAACGCGGCAGCGGCTCAGCTGACAGTCGAGGATAGTACAGTGGATGACTCCGCCAAGCGATTGTGGGCATTGTTCCATGCCAAGGGCGAACTCGTCGATGCGGACTTTGCCTTACCATCCCGAGTTGTGCGCCATGTGTGGAGTGTAGTCCAGGCGAGCAAAGCCACGGCCTTTCACGAAAGGGCCGAGCGGCTCCTGCTGAAGTTGCACGCCATCCTCGATGCTGAAATCGCAGGATCCGACAAAGGACGCTTGCCCGAGCGCCTCCGGGCAGGCCTTGCGGCGCAGGCCGGGACATCCTTCGCAACCACGTTCAATTTCGATGCGATGTCTCGCATCCTGATCGACGCGAAGCCTGCTCTCGCACTTTCCGAGGCGCGCCGCCGTCGCATACAAGGTATCGTTGACACCATCGATCGGCAGAGATTCTACGTGCCGAAAACCGCAGTCACGGGCGATACCCAAGCTCACGGTTTCGTGTTCTACCGGTGTGCAGACGCATTGCAAGCTTACAAGGAGCGCCGCCAGGAAGCGATCGAACTGCTGAAGGCTCTGTCGATCGCCGAGCTTGAGGTCAATGGGGATTATCGAGAATCCGGGAGCACGGACGTCGATGACCAAACGTCCACGAGTGTTCCAGGCCACGATATGATATTCGAGGACTTTGGCGCGGGTGGCCTCGACGCCGGTCTGCTCGCCACGCTGCCCGACTACCTCGTATGCCAGTATAGCTCCGAACTTGGCGCTGAAGAGACGTTGCAGATTGTAGAGGCACTCTCAACGGGTCTACCGATACGAGTCCTCGTCCAAACCGACGATCTTCTGGAGCCGTCCGGTATCGCCAAAGCAAATCTGGTTGCGCCCGAGCGCCATCTTGCGCTGGCCTCGCGATCCCGTCAAATGCTCGACACCGCGATCAATCTTACCGATGTGTTCATACTGCAATCGAGCGCGTCGCAACTGTTCCGTTTGCGCGAGGCATTGCTGCGCGGCATGTCGTACAACGGTCCTGCGTTCTTCAGTGTGTTCTCGGGTTCCACCGGACATAATGGAGACGTGCCTGCGTACCTTGTTGCGGCAGCCGCGACGGAGTCGCGCGCGTTCCCCACGATTGTGTACGACCCATCCGCGGGTTCTGACTGGTCGACACGTCTTGCGATCGATGACAATCCGAGCCCCCAAGATGCGTGGCCCGTGCATCCATTCGAATATGAGAACGAAACGCTCCAGACGCGCTCCGAGAACGTAGCATTTACGCTCGCCGACTTCATGGCGATGGACGACCGGTTCCGAGAACATTTTGCGATTGTGCCGAAAGCGGATTGGAGTGAGGCAATGATCGCTGTTCCCGACTCGCTGAAAATGAGCGTGAAGGAGTTGGCGAAGGGCACGATCGTTCCGAGCACGGTGCCGTGCATCACGCTCGTGGATGAGAACTTCCAGGTTCAGCGGGCGATCGTCAATCGTCGTGCGCTCGAGGAGACTCGCCGATCTCATGCCATGTGGCACAGCCTGCAAGAGCTGGGCGGGATTCACAACTCACACGCCGCACTCGCGGTTGAGCGCGCGGAGGCGCGCGCTGCGGAGCGTTTCGCCGAGCAGATGAAATCGCTGGTCACTGCCCCAGCGCCGAGCGTTCAGCCGGTGAAGGAGCCATTAGCGGCGGCGGCCCAAGCCGAGTCCATTACGGTTGGCGAAGTTGCCGTTACTGTCGCACAAGAGAGTCATGGCGACGATCCCTACATCGAGACGGCGCGATGCACCACGTGTAACGAGTGTACCCAGGTCAACAGCAAGATGTTTGCCTACAACGGAGACAAGCAGGCTTACATCGCGGATGCGAACGCCGGGACGTACCGCCAATTGGTCGAAGCCGCAGAAGGCTGCCAGGTCTCCATCATCCATCCTGGCAAGCCTCGCAACCCGAAGGAGCCGGGTCTGGACGATTTGATTGTTCGCGCGGCGCCGTTTAATTAACGCGCCACGGGTGGAAACAACAAGCGCAACTAAAGACCATAGCTTGTAGTTGTATTCTATGGAATACGCCACTTCGGGAACAACGCCACGCGATCTTGTAGCGTATCTCTCGAGGGATTCGAAAGTCCCGTTCGAGAAATGGTATCGGTCGCTGACTCGCGAGGACCGTTCAAGTGTGGACGTGCGGCTCCGTCGCATCCGAGATGGCAACTTCGGCGATTCCAAACCAGTCGGGGAAGGAGTTTCGGAGCTTCGATTCAAACCGGGTAAAGGACTCCGTATTTACTTCGGACTCGAGGGCCAAAGGCTGGTTATCCTACTTGCCGGCGGCGATAAATCGACACAAGACGAGGACATTCTACGTGCAAAAGAATACTGGAGGGATTGCAAAGAACGGGGAAATGCTGCCATACGTCCCCTTTGAGCCCATCATGCTGGAGTACCTGAAAGACCCGGAGGAAGCTCGGGCCTGCTTGAACTATGTACTCCGCGAGGGAGAGCCGGCTGACGTATTCGCGGCACTCCGTGACATTGCCAAAGCGCAGGGCGGCTTCTCGAAACTCGCGCGAAAGACCGGACTCGGCCGCGAGAGCCTGTATCACGCCCTCTCCAAAGATGGCAATCCCAGTTGGGACACTGTTTCAAAAGTGCTCGACTCATTAGGTCTGCAACTCTCCGTCGAACGAGTCTTACCGAGTCCGCGCCGAACTCGAAAACCCACACGCCTCGCAGCAAGCCGAGTACATCACACCGCGAATCGCACCGCCAAGCGAGCTAATGTCTGACGATGTTGCAGCGCGTGCTCGTGATGATAATGAGCGCGTCACGATAACCCAGTCCATCGATCTGACGGTGGACCAGATACGTGAGTGGGTGAAGAGCGTCCGGTGGCAGACCGCGAAAGATGGCTCGCACAGCTACACACTTGCGAAGTGGAAGCCGGAAGGCGCCGTCCGCCGCCGCGATATTCTACGCCTTCGTCTGGTTCATCCGCAAGCACGGCTACATCGAGATGTTCCGTGACGTGCCCTACATCTGCTTCGACGTTGACGATCACCGCTACTGGACCATGGGCGCGCCACTGCATGAGACGATATTGATTAATCGGGCGAAGCACTCGTCTGAATGACGATTTTACATGCGAGCAAGCGGGATTAGGCCAGAAGCTCCCCTCCGATCTAACCCAAAGGTTCCACAGGCTCGTTCTATGGAGGCCGCCTCCGGATTGTATTATATTGCGGGTATTAGGAGGAAGTTGTTATGAGGCTTTTGGGATTCCTTGTTGCTGCATTATGTTTGGGTAACTCTGCCAGCGCGCAATGGATGCAAGTCTATCCCTCGCCGCAGAAGATCGCATCTTTGACGGCCATCGGGCCGGTGCTCTTTGGCATTGGCCAGGACGACAAGGGTAATACTCTGTTTCGCTCGGACGATTCCGGCTACACTTGGACTTCCGTGCCACACAATTCGTACCCGTTCATTTCGGACTATCTCGGCGCGTTCGATTCCACGCTGTTGGGCGGGTGCTTTCTGACGGGTTCAAGCAGCAAAATTACATACTCCCTCGATAGCGGAAAGACCTGGCTGTACGCCGACAGTATGGCTTCGTTCGGCGAGCTCGGTCCGTTTGCCGCGCACAATGGCGTCCTCTTCGCCGGGGCAGAGACGCGAGGGTTTTCGTCTCTCGCGTTCGTGTTGCGGTCGACCGATGGCGGACACAAATGGACGCAAACAACTACCGATGCGACCTTCGGCCACAGTGTTACCTCGTTCGCGCTTCACAAGAATTTTGTTTTTGCTACGACATTAGGCGGCGGCATTTGGCGATCCTCGAATAACGGCAACCGCTGGGATCACCTTCTCCCGAGTGAACACGATGCCGCAGCGGTTGGCGTGAGTGGTGACGACATCTTTGCTGCTACCTCGGGCGGGTTTTGGCGCTCGACAAACGACGGTGGAACATGGGTCATGGCAGAGACGGGGATGAACAATGAGCTGTTTTCGGAGGTGACGTCCATCCTTTCTGTAAGCGGTCATCTGCTCACCACCCTTCAATCCCCAGCCAATTATGTGCATGCTGCCTATATCTCTGCGAACAACGGAGATCTTTGGGCACCGGCCGAGGACGGACTGGACATGACGAACCGCCCGGATTTCAGGACGGCGCTGGTTGCGGGCGATTATCTCGTTGCTGGGACATTCGCACAGCAAATTTGGCGGCGCCCTCTCGCGGACTTCGCTGCGGTTTCCAGTACGAGAGAATCGGGCGAGTTCGGACAGCTTTGGCCAAATCCTGCGCACGAGCGGATTTGGATCTCGCCTTCCTCGACGGGCGCGTTGGCACACATCGCGATCGAAGATGTCACCGGGCGCATCGTTCGGACATTCGATGTCTCTCAATCTGGCCAGCCAATCGAACTCGACCTGACTGGTCTACCAGACGGCATTTACCAATGCCAACTCACCGCAGATGGCCGAAGCGAGGTACGGCGATTTCTCGTTCTGAAATAGCAGGCGTTGACGGCAATCAAAATAGCCCGGAACCCCTCCCCGTTTCCCCTGTTTTCGTGGCCCGGCGCGGAGTAAGCTACCTCTCATCTTTGTTATCACGTCGCGGATGATCGTCTTTCCGCCGAATTATTGAAATAATGCCAGGTATTAACGATTTTGCAATGAAGCTCGCCAACGTCAATGGGACGGGATCGGCGAGCGCGAACGGACTGCTCACGCAGACCCTGTTTCGCATGGGCATCCCGGTTTCGGGAAAGAACCTATTCCCCTCCAATATCCAGGGCCTCCCGACGTGGTACGAAATCCGAGTGAGCGCCAAAGGATATGGCGCCCGCTCGCTCGAGTACGATCTGATGGTCGCGATGAACGGCCAGACCTACGCGAAGGATGTGGCGGAAGTTCGCTCCGGCGGATATTTGCTCTTCGACTCGTCATGGCCGCTGCCACAAGAGCTGCACCGCGATGACGTGACATTCTTGGGCGTGCCGCTCTCCGAGATGCTCACGAAGACGGTGCCCGATCCGCGTTCGCGCATCCTGATGAAGAATATCATGTACTCCGGCTCGCTCGCCGCGCTGCTCTCGCTCGACATGGAGATCGTTGAAGCGCTGATCAAGGAGTCGTTCGGCAAAAAGCAAGCCTTGCTCGATGCGAACAAGAAGGCGCTGGATGCTGGCTACGAATACGCGCAGAAGCATTTCGCGTGTCCGCTGCCATTCCACTGCGAGAAGATGGATGGCAACAAAGATAAGATTTTGATCGATGGCAATAGCGCGGCTGCGCTCGGCGCGATCTATGCCGGTGCGACGGTCGCCGCGTGGTATCCGATCACGCCATCGACTTCGGTGATGGACGCCTTCAAGGGATTCGCAGATCGTTACCGAATCGATCCTATTACCAAGAAGAACAACTACGTATTCCTGCAATCCGAGGACGAACTCGCTGCGATCGGCATGGTGATCGGTGCTTCGTGGGCCGGTGCGCGAGCGTTTACTGCCACCTCGGGTCCGGGCATCTCGCTGATGAACGAGCTGATCGGATTTGCATATTATGCGGAGATTCCGGCCGTTATCATCGACGTGATGCGCACCGGACCTTCGACTGGCATGCCGACGCGCACGCAGCAATCCGATATCCTGCTCTGCGCGTATGCTTCGCACGGCGACACGAAGCACATCCTGCTGTTCCCGGCGAACCCAACGGAGTGCTTCGAGTTTGCCGTGAAGTCGTTCGATCTCGCCGAGCAATTTCATACGCCGGTCTTCATGCTCTCTGATCTCGATATCGGCATGAACGATTGGGTCACCGATCGATTTAAGTGGGACGATAACTACAAGCCGAACCGCGGCAAAGTCCTGACGAGCGAAGAACTGGACAAGCTTACGACTTACTATCGTTACTCGCCGGAAGATGCCGATTTCGTTACAGTTCGCACGCTGCCTGGCATCAATGCCAAGGGCGCATTCCTCACGCGCGGCTCGGGACACAACCGCTTAGGCGGGTACACGGAAACACCGGCCGAGTATCAGGAAGTGATGGACCGGTTGCTGAAGAAGCACACGGCTGCGGCCAAGTACGTGCCGGAGGCGATCATTGAAAAGAGAAGTGGTGCGACGTTTGGCATCATCACGGTCGGCAGTTGCGATGCCGCATGCCGCGAGGCGATCGATCTGCTCGAAGCTGACGGCGTATCTGCAAACTACATGCGCATTCGCGGCTTCCCGTTCGGACCCGAAGTCGAGCACTTTATCATGGAGCAGGACTTCTGCCGCGTCGTCGAGCAAAACCGCGACGCGCAACTCCGCGCACTGCTCACGCTCGAAACGCACGTGCCGAAAGAGAAGCTGCGTTCGATTACCGCGTATGGCGGCTACCCGCTCTCGGCAAAGTCCGTCATCGAAGGCATCCAGCACAAGAAGCAGAAGAAGCATGTGGCCCACGAGGATTTGATCCTCATGGAGGAATAAGAATATTTTATGCCATCCATCGCAAAACCAATCGTTACCCATCCGAGCCTCGAGAAGAACGCGCTCGGTTTGAACTTGCGCGCCTACGAGGGCGCAATGAGCACGCTCTGCGCCGGCTGCGGCCACGATAGTGTCACCGCCGCCATCGTCAAAGCGTCGTGGAAGCTTGCGATCAAACCGCACGAGATGGCGAAGTTCTCGGGCATCGGCTGCTCGTCGAAGACTCCGACCTATTTCGTGAGCGGCGCACACGGATTCAACTCCGCGCACGGACGCATGCCGGCCATTGCCACGGGCAGCGGCGCGGCGAACCGCTCGCTCATTTCCATCGGTATCTCCGGCGATGGCGATTCGCTTTCGATCGGGCTCGGACAATTAGCGCACGCCATTCGACGCAATCTCAATATGGTCTACATTATTGAGAACAACGGCGTATATGGCCTGACCAAAGGCCAGTTCTCGGCCAGCGCCGACGTTGGCTCGAAGAGCAAGAAAGGTGAGACCAACCGAGTTTCGCCAATCGATCCCGTAATCCTCGCCCTCAGCCTGGGTGCAACGTTCGTTGCGCGCAGCTTCTCGGGCGAGAAGGAACAACTCGTCCCGATCATCGAGGCCGCGTTCAAGCACAAGGGTCTTGCGCTTATCGACGTAATCTCGCCGTGCGTCACGTTCAACGATCACGAAGGTTCAACAAAGAGCTATGCTTACACGCGCAAGCACGACTATCACGTGACAGACTCCGACGTGGTCTTCCCTGTGGACGAACTCGTCGCGAGCATCGGCCGCAAGGGACAAACGGCGGTGACAATGCACGATGGCTCCGTCGTTTATTTCACGCGCACGCCCGAAGGCTATGACCCCCGCAACCGCGCAACAGTCTTCGCATATCTGGAGAAGCATCAGAACGAGGGCACCGTCCCGACCGGTATCCTCTACATCGAAGAAGATGCGCCGGACATGCACGAAGTTATGGGCACGACGGACACGCCGCTCAGCGAACTGCCCTACTCCTTGCTCTGCCCCGGCAGCGCGGCGTTGGAGAAGTTGCAAGAGGAGTTTAGGTAGTGAGCCCGATACTACTGATCGCGGTGTTAGTGATTGCAGGAGTGTTTGGTTACTTCTGGAGTCGTCTCATTAAGAAGGCTAACCAGAAGGGTGGCTCGTCTTGGAGATTTACCGATGCTCCCTGCAAGGTCACGATCTCGGCACAACCTCGATGGAACCGGGCGTTTTTCCCCGAATTGAGGGAAAGCTACGGGAGGCACCCAAAGACGAGGAGTGATTATTCTATCCCCACCAGCACGCAGTGGACCTCGATGTCCTTGTTGAGGTAGTAAGCGGCGCAGGTCCGGTGGTAGCCATCGGCGATGAAGAGCTTGTGGCCTTTGCGGACCAGCACGATCGGGACAAACGGCGTCCGTTTTACAATCTTCCGGAATTCGGCGCGAACATCCTCGTTGGTCTCCGGTAGGAGTTGCGTTTCGGCTGCGCGGAGAATGTCCTTCGCCTTGAATTCTTCGATATGCGTTCGCCGCTTCAAGAGCTTTTGAATCGCGTCCTTCATGTCCTTCTCCTCAAAGATGAGTGTCAGGTAGTCTTGCGCGGCGGTGATGTCGTGCTTCGTGACTTCGGCTTTCCATTTGATTTCGCTCATGAGATCGGCAGTTAGTGGATGCAAAGATACGGTGCTAACCAGCCATGAGGCTGGAGCGGCCGCCAAAAGCTGGGTTAGACCGTTGAGACGAAAGCCTTGCCTCCCGTGTTTCGTGGCGGCTCCAATAAGAAAATCCAGCATGCACGAGATTGCGACCGACACCCTCGATTTCTCCCTGACCGACGACCAAAAGGCCATCCGCGACCTTGCGCGAGATTTTGCCGAGACGGAGTTGAAGCCGCACCGCTCCGAGTGGGACGAGTCGCAGGAATTCCCGATGGATGCATTCAAGAAGATGGCCGCGCTCGGATTCTTGGGCACGCTGGTCTCAACCGAGCTTGGCGGCGCCGGACTCGGCGCGCAGGAGAACTCGATCATCATCGAGGAAATCGCACGAGTCGATCCGGCGGTCGCGCTATCGGTCGCGGCGCATAACGGACTCTGCTCGGCCCACATCAACAAATTCGCAAGTGATGCACTACGCGCGAAATACATGCCGCCACTTGCTCGCGGCGAAGTGCTCGGCGCCTGGGGACTCACGGAGCCATCGGCCGGCTCGGACGCCGGCGGCACGCGGACCGTCGCGGTGCGCGATGGCGACTTTTACATCCTGAATGGCGCGAAGAACTTCATCACGCATGGTACGGTCGGAGATACCACGGTCATCATGGCCGTAACGGAACCGGGCAAAGGTGCGCGCGGTATTTCGGCGTTTGTCGTCGATAAGTCGATGCCAGGATTTTATGCCTCGAAGAAAGAGAATAAGCTTGGCATGCGCTGCTCGGATACATCGAGCCTCGTACTGGACAACGTGCGAGTTCCCGCGAGCAATCGAATTGGCGAAGAGGGCGAGGGCTTCGTACAGGCGTTGCAGATCTTAGATGGTGGTCGCATTTCAATTGCCGCTCTTTCTCTCGGCACGGCGCAAGGTGCATTCGAAGCAGCGATCGCGTACGCTCAAACGCGCGAGCAATTCGGAAAACCGATCGCGGCGCAGCAAGGCATTCAATTCAAGCTTGCGCAAATGGGGATGAAAGTCGAAGCCGCACGCACACTGACATACAAAGCGGCGTGGCTGCGCGATATGGGTCTGCCCTTTGGTAAAGCCGCCAGCATGGCCAAGCTCTTCGCGAGCGAAGCCGCCGTCAATGTGTCCGAAGAAGCCATCCAGATCCACGGTGGCTATGGATACATCAAGGAATATCCGGTTGAGAAATTCTGGCGTGACTCGAAACTGCTCACGATCGGCGAGGGCACCAGCGAAGTGCAGCGCATGGTCATTGCGCGGAAGGTGATTGAGGAATATGCCGTCTGAACTGTGATGAGAGTATGATCTGTGCTCGTTGAACATGATTCACTCAAGCAAATCAGATGCATCACACTTCTGACGCTTTTCCACTGATTAAGAATTCATGCTGAAACTTTCGTTCCAGGTGTGACTTTTGGTCGGTTGCTGGGTTATTAGAGAAAGGGAATTAATCTCAGTCGTAATAACAACTCTCCATGGTCATATGGTCAAGGCAACTATCATCGGTTCTTTTGCAATCGCGGCGCTGCTGACGATTGCAGCGTGTGAGGGCATCGTACCCAGCGCAAGTAGCAATCAGACAACTACTCAATCCGCTCCCGTTTCGACGGGAGGCCGCGTCGTCTATCGTGAGATGAGTGGCGGGTTCTTCGGCATCCTGGGGGACGATGGCCGCCAGTACGAACCGTCGAACCTTGATGTGGCCTATCATGTCGAAGGTCTTCGCGTCAAATTCACGGGCGAGCGAGACACGACAAGTCTCGGCAAGCACGCCTGGGGCAATCCGGTCGAACTGGCAAGCGTCGCGGCTAACTTAACCGCGAGCGCAAACTAAGCCACGAAGCGGCATATTACAAAATCGTCGAGTAGTACGATTTCGGCCAGACTGTGTCGCAATTACGCGCACGGCTCTGGCCGTCCGTATTTTTGTGGAATGAACAAATCTCTCTCGCTCCTCTTGGTGCTCAGCGCGCTCGCTGTTTTCGGTTGCTCGAAGTCTGAAAATCCAAACTCACTCACCGCCAGCGGCACCATCGAGGCGACCGATGTGAACGTTGCCGCGAAAGTTTCAGCCCAAATCTCGACGCTCGATATTGACGAACGCTCACGCGTCGATTCAGGAAGTCTCATCGCGGTGCAGGATCATTCTTCGCTGGACATTCAGCTTCGCAGCGCCGATGCTGCGGTGAATGCTGCTCGCGCGCAGTTTGCGTTGACCGAGAAAGGCGCACGAGTGGAGGATGTCAAGCAAGCCGATGAAACAGTGACGCAGGCGCAGACGAACCGCAAGCTCGCCGCCGACGATCTCGAACGCGCTCGCAATCTTGTGAAAGGTGGTGCCGCAACAAAGCAGCAACTTGATGAAGCGGAAGCCCGATTCCGGGTTGCCCAAAGCCAACTCACACAAGCTGAGGAGAATGCGACGAAAGTGAAGCACTTCTCGCGGCCCGAAGAAGTGTCCGGTGCTGCGGCGCGTGTGCAGCAATTGGAGGCGGAGCGCGACCGCGTCCGGAAGATGATCGATGATTCCTACATTACCTCACCGCTTCGTGGGATCGTCACACACAAGGTGCTGGAGCAGGGAGAGCTTGCCGCGCAGGGTGCAACGGTCGCGACCGTCACCGATCTCTCGAAGGTCTATCTCATGATTTACGTGACCGAAGAGGAATTGCCGCGCATCAAGCTGGGAGCAAAGGTCGATGTGCAGGTTGACGGAATGCCGAAGAAGACATTCGCTGGCACGGTGACCTATATTTCACCGGAAGCCGAATTCACACCAAAGAATATCCAGACCAAGGATGATCGCGTGAAGCTCGTCTTCGGTGTAAAAGTCGAAATACCAAATCCAACCGGCGAGCTAAAGAAAGGACTGCCAGCGGATGCGACGGTGCATTTATAGGTTTATAAACCTGGATTTCGCGGACGATTTTTCGGATTCAACTTCATGTGTCATTCCCGCGAAAGCGGGAATCCAGGCTCGCACTACCAGTAGATCTGGGTCTGGATCCCCGCTTTCGCGGGGATGACACCAATGCTATGGCCTGCTCACCACCGGCAACGTCGGATAGGCTTCGCCCTTCTTCTTCTGGACTTCGAGCTCGGGTGCGAGAACAGCCGTCGGGCCGATGAGCGTCGCGGGGACTTTCGAGCCAAAGCTGAAGAGTCCGCCGGAGCCACCGGCAATCAGCATGTTGCGCGTTGCGGTTTCTTTGGAGGAGATGACTTCGCGCAGATCGCGGATGGTCGGCAATCCGACTTCGGCGGAGCGCACGAGTTCTTCGCGCCCATCCGCATAGACTTTATACAACAAGCCCGGAATGATCATCTTGCCACCCGCCAGCATGTCCTGAAGACTAAACCCAGCATCTTCACCCGGCATACCGCCCTGAATCGAGCGGACGACAAGCGCGTAGTTGTAGCCATCGTCCTTCGCGCGTGTTAGCAAATCCTTTCGGAGAGCGGCGCGCTTGACTGCACTCACATCTTTGTATTCGACGACTCCCGGTGCGGGCACATTCTCAGTGAGGCCGGGCAATCCGCCGACCACGGATCGTGCATGACCATTGGGCTCGCGAATTTCTTTCGTCGGGGTGCGCGTCATATAGAGCGTCTTGAGAATACCTTTGTCCACTAACTTCAGATCGCTCACAGGCGCGACACCCTCGTCATCGAAGAGATAGTAGCCGAGCATCGACTTATCCCCGAGGGGTCGATCGTCAACAGAGGCAGTCTTCGGCAGAATACGAGTACCAAGTTTCTCCTTGAGCGAGGACCGTTTGGCGCTTGAAAAGATAGCCGAAACATCATTGCCGAAGACATCCTCGCGGTGCGCGGTCAGACGCGAGACGACATTGTCGGCGATGAAATCGGCCGCTGCTTCGTCCTCGAAGAGAACTGGCCCGGTATATTCGGCATCGAATCGCGGGGCATGCGCGAGTTGAACGAGATTCTTGGCAAGCGTGGTAGCCGCCTCCTTCACTTCGCTCGATGAGGGCAGTCCTTCCGGGAGCCGGGCAACGAAGTTCTTGGAGAGCGCAAGCGGTTCACCATCTCCATCGGCCTGTGCGGATGCCTGGAGGCGAATCTCAGCCAGCGTCACCGGCTTGCCGACGTGTGTGCCTTCTGTGTTCGTGATCCACTCATATCCGTTCGAGATTGTCAGCGATACGTTGGAGGTCTGCACTTCGGAAAACAGCGCGAAGACGGCGCTCGCATTCTTTACCATTCGCTCAAGCTCCGAACGATCGTAATGGACTTCAGCCGGCGATTGCGAAATCTGAATGCCCGGAGCAGCCGAAAAATCGGGAAGGTCTTTCAACTCTGAAGAGAGCTGCTTGTGTTCGAGTGCGGCCTTCTTCTTCGTGAAGCTCTCGTTGGCGGACTTGAAAAGATCGTCCGTCGAAAGCCAGAGGACGCGGCGAATGCCGGCATAGTCGTCATCGAGTGGCAGCGTATTATCCGGCGCGGAGCTGAAACTGAAGAAGCCTGTATTATCGGAGAAATTCTCGTCGTTGAACTGATAGTTGTTGACGAGCAACCGCACCGATTCGCGTCGATTGTGCGTCTCATCCGATCGCGTCAGCGAGCCGTTCGATGCCGCGATCTCGAGCTTTTGTTGATCGCCCACCGTGTAGGAAATGAAGAACGGATCGATCAGACCTTTGAGCTTGAGATCTGACTTCGCACGCGCGAGTTCATCCGACATCGCGCGTTCGATGGTATTGATGGTGTTCCCGGACACCTGCGCGCTCGCGACAGCAGGGACCAGAAAGGCCCAAAGGATCAAAGAGGAAAATCTTGAAAGGTGCATCATCTTAGTTTGCTTTGATCGCATCGGGCGCGGAAAGGATCGGCAGGCGCTCCTGTGATTTCTGTTTCTTCTGTACTTCGATCTCGCGGACGAGCAGGCTTGGGCTGCTTGCTGAAACTGGAACCCATCCCGACTCCGCGCCGCAAATGCCGTTGAAGGTCTCGCCATCGTTGCCGGCGGCAATGATCCGCTCGAACGTCGCAAGTGGCGTGCCGATCAGATCGACGCCACGCACCAGCTCATCCGGCCGGCCATCGGCATAGATGCGATACACGAGGATGGGCAACACGTTGAACGCATTCGGAATCGTGCGACCCGTCAGTGTAAAGCCGCCTTCAACTTGCTTGAACCACAACCCGTATGGCTTGCCCGCTTTCTTGCATTCAGCAATGAGCAGCGTGCGCAACGAATCGGCTGGCACAGTCTTCTTCGCTACGACGACGAGATTCGATTGTCGCGCCACCGGCAGCTTTCCGGGCTGTGCGCGCGCGTGACCGTTCGAGTGTTCGAAGCCTTCAATCGGCGAGCGCGTCATGAGAAAAGTCTTGAGCACTCCGTCCTGGACGATATCCACACGTTGTGCCTTGACGCCTTCATCGTCATACGCATAGCATCCGAGGAGATCGTTGTCGCGATACTTCTTCTGGTTCGGATCGAAATAAACATCCATGAAGTCGGGCAAAATTTTCTGCCCGATCTTCTTCTTGAATGTCTGTCCCTCAGCCTCGTTCTTCTGGCGATGTCCCTCGACGCGGTGGCCGAAAATCTCATGGAAGAACACGCCGGATGCGCCGCCCGAAAGGATGGCCGGTCCTGCATAAGGATCGACAATCGGAGCCTGACGCATCTTCGTGAGCATGGCGATCATCTGGCGCACATCATTCAGGATCGTATCATCGGGCGGGAGATCCTCCGGCTTGAAGCCGAAGTAACTCTGGTAGAGCGGAAGTTCCATACCGTCATCGGCCTTTGCGGTGGCCATGACCATGACGCGGACGTAGAGCTGATTGGATGCAATCTCGCCGCCTTCGGTCGAGACAAAATACTTGCGGACGATGCTGGCCTCCAACGTGGCCCTCGCTTCGAAAATATTCGGTTGTCCGGCAAACAGCGCGGAGTATCTACGCAACCGCGCTTCCCACGCCGCGCGATTCGGAAAGTATGAAGACATCTCGACCGGTACTTCATAATAATGATTGGCGGCATCGGCCTTCGAAAAATCGCCGGAGGAATCTTCCTCGGCAACTTTCACCGTCTTGTTCGTGCGCACCTGTTGGAGGCGTTCCGTCGCGGAGTTGTACGCCTGATTCGTCTCGCGCCAGAGTGCGAGTTTGAGCGCTTGCTCGCTGTTCTCGAACGGGATCATCCGTGCGCCACCGCGCGCGAACATATCGTTCGATGCGCGAATCTGGTGCGTGTTATCGAGCGAGTAATCGCCGACGCGAAGATCGACGAGGAGCATCCGGCGGCGCGAGGAATCTGACTTCACGAGCGCGCCGTAGCTCGAAGTCATGCTGACGGTCTGCTCGTCGCCGACATTATAGCTCATGTAGTATGGCGAGACGGTCTGCTTCGCGAGCGCGGATTGTTCGCGTGCGAGCTCTTGCGCGAGCGTCTGCATAACAAGATCGTTTTCCGCAGTTTGGCTCAGGGCAATCCCTGATGCTACAAGCGAGAGCAACATCGCGAGCCCAATGGCACGAAATCGAAGAAGTGGGTGCATTTCTAAAAGGTGGATTAGCCTGAACGAAAAAGGCCAGTAGATAGCGCTTAACGAAGCGAAAAAGCGGTGAGAAGAGTTCGGGTTTAGTGGGCTGATTGCATGAGTTCTCGCTCACATCGCCGCCAGTTCGGACATGGCAAGCAGGAATGTGCCGGTGCCCCACCACCACTCGCCGGTGGGTAGAGATTTGTAGTAGTCCGCTGTGCCTGGCCAGGTGCCTTCCGAGACTCCGAGCACGCGGCCATTTTCGTCAACTTTGCGCGCGATGGCGCGCTGGGCTTTACCGATGAGACCAATTGGACCGATTAGTCCGATTTTCTGCGCTCTGGCAAAGCTGAACAGGTACATCGCTGAAGCCGAGACTTCCTCATAGGCCTTCGGATCATCCAGGATCGTCCGCCAGAGGCCGCTCTTCGTTTGGCGGTTGGCAATTGCTGCGGAAAGCCCGCGAAAAATCGCAAGCAAGTCTTTATAGCGTGCAGATTTCTTATCCATCAACGGAAGCACTTCCGCAAGCGTCATCATCACCCAACCATTGCCACGCGCCCAACTTCCTTCGGAGCGCTTGCCGCCAGCGTTCTCTTCGCAGTGGATGAAGAATGGCTTCTCACCATCCTGCAAGCGGTCGAGGTGCAGCACGATCTGCTTCACGGCTTCGTCCTCCCACGGAAGTCCGAGCGTGTGACCGAGTTTTGCGAGTAAGACTGCCGAGTAGTAAACTGTGTCGATGTAGATGTTCGGGAGATCGACGTTGTGCATCAGGATGCCTTCGCCATTTCGCAGCGCCTTCTCGCGAATAAATTCGTAAATCCTCAGTCCGGTATCGCGAAGCTGCATTTGGAATTCCGGGAATTCGCGAATGACATCCGGATAGAGCAACGCGAAGCTCCACGAGCCGCAAAAGTAATTGACCTGCACGCGCTCGGCAAGATGAAACGCAAGCCAACGGCGAAGGTAGGCGCGGACCTTCGGATTATCATCCACTTGGAGTCCCGCGAGCAACCCATACATTGCAAGCGATTGGCCCCAATCGGTTGACTGAGACTCTGGCCGGTAGCGATCAATGAAGGACTCGCTGACTTTGCGAATTAAGGGTATAGGGTGTAGGGTATGGGGTATAGAAGATGTCTTCGGCATTATACCCTAAACCCTATACCCTATACCCTGGCTCCCGCTGCGGCAACTATCATACGAGCGCGAGCGGTGATGACTTTGTAATCGCCCGCTTCGATGTCCCGGTCGCTCACGAGCGGAGTGCCAACTCCAACGGCGGCTGCTCCGGCAGCGAACCACTCGGCGACGTTTTCGGGCGTCACGCCATTGGTCGGGACGAAACGAATGTCTTGCAGCGGGCCGCGCATGGCACGGAGATACTGCGGCCCAAGTCCGGCAAGCGGAAAAAGCTTGACGAAATCCGAGCCAGCCTGCGAGGCCTGCCATGCCTCGGTCGGCGTGAGCGCGCCGGCCATTGATGCAACACCAACCTGCTGCGCGACAGCGAGCATATCGAGATCGGTCACAGGACTCACCAAGAACTTCGCGCCGCTCTCAATGGCTTGCGTCGCGGCCTCGATGCCAATGACTGTGCCAGCGCCAACGAGACACTTCGGAAATTGCTTCGAGATTCGATGAATCACCTCCAGAGCATCGCGCGAGTTCAGCGTGATCTCAATCGTTGTGATGCCGCCCTCGACGAGCGCTTCGACGACGCGCTCGATCGCGTCCGTTCGCTGCAATCGCAGGACGGCGAAGACTTTCTCATCGAGAATGCGCTGGATGACGGCGGCTTTAGTCATGGTGTCAAAACGTTTCGAACTCCGAAAATAGCTCACGCGCCGCGCGGCCTTCGGTGAGACCCTGCGCGGTTTTGTGCTCGCCTTCGATGGACTTCACAAGTTCGGCATAGACCTCATCGAAGTGCGCTTGGGGAATCACGACGACACCATTGGCGTCGCCAAAAACAACGTCGTTCGACTCGATGCGGATGCCGCCGATTGTGACCGGCACATTGTACTCCGCCATGTATCCTCGGCGGCGAATGTCCTTCACGCAACGGTAGGACCCGAAGACGGGAAAGCCAAGCTTCTCGATCTGCTCGAAATCGCGGATAGCACCGTTCACCGCCGCCGCAACCGCTCCGCGTGCTTTCGCGCGCGTGGACATCAGCCCGCCCCACAGCGCCGCATCAATATCCGCATCAGCCGCAACGATCACGAATGCATTCTCTGGAATGCTATCCACCATCTCAAGCAGCTTGTTGATCTCGACATACTCGGTCGTAGGAATCACGTGGCAAGGGTATGCACGGCCAGCGACTTTTAGTTTTGGATCAAATGGAATTGACTGAATCTCATGAGGGAGGACGTGCGACGAGATGCCGAGGCGGTCCATCACGTCGCTCACAAGCGGCGTAAAGAATCGCTCGAATGAACGGAGAATGTCTGAACCCGGATTACGCTGATTCATTTTGATTACACTGATGGACTTTCAATGAAACAATCCTCAAAATCAATCCAGAAAATCTCCCTTAATCCGCGTAATCCAGGTTCTATCTTAGTCCTGTTGGCATCGATTCGAACCCCGGTTGAACGTTGACGCCCCCGAGCGAGCGCCACGTGTCATCTTCGAGCGAACAGAGAATCCAGCAGAAGTTTATCGGATAGCCAGGCGCAGCAACATTGGGATGATAGCCCTCGACGATGACGACGGCGTCGTTCTCATAAACCGGTTGCACGAATTCCGGCTCCTCGAGATTGGAATAGACGAACTGCGTCCCAAATCCGGGGCGCGGCATGTCGAAGAAGACATACAACTCCTCGCGCGTGGCTGTGTGCTCGTGTGGCGGCCAGCTCGTCCAATTACCGGGCTTCGACATCGTGACGCCCATGAGGAGTCGGGAGCCTTCGACATTCTCCGCGAGGACCTTGTGAATGTCGCGATAATATGGTTCGGCGCCGACATGCAACGTGAGCGAGTCGCTATTTTTCACATCGCGCTCGTAGCTGACGAAGCGCGTCGGGTGCGTCTTCTCGGTCGGCGCGGAGCCTTCGATGAGATCGAGAGAATCGTCTGTCGAAACCTCGAATGCTTCGCCGCGCGAGATATAGATTCCATCGAATCTATTGATTGTATACTCTTCACCGGCAACCTTCACGCGTCCACTGCCATGCAGGCAGAGCAACGTCGTCTCTCGGCCTGGGTTTTGGCCGGATGCGCACGGCGTGGCTTTGTCGAGGATGATCCGGCCAGCGTGGATCGCCTTGAAGGCTGATGTCGCAGGAGTGATCGTGATATTGCGACCTTTCAAGGCAGCAGTATTGCGAAACAACCAGTTCATTGTCTGAACCATGATTTTATGAGATTAGATGGATTAATAAGATGGGTTGCAGAACAATCTTATGAATCCATCTAATCTCATAAAATCATGGTTCAGACAATTCATAAGTCAGGTTCGGACTAATACGCCAGCCACCCACCATCCACCACCAGCACATGCCCGTTGACATAATCGGACGCTTGGGAGGCGAGATAGATGACAGCCCCCGCAAGATCCTCCGGCTCACCCCACCGGCCTGCGGGAATGCGGGAAAGCACTTGCTTGCTCCGCTCGGCATTCGATCGGAGCGCGGCGGTTGCATCGGTCAGCATATAGCCGGGTGCGATGGCGTTGACGTTGATGTTGTACTTTGCCCACTCGTTTGCGAGCGCTTTCGTTAGCTGAGCGACGCCGCCTTTTGCGGCGGCGTATGCCGCAACGTTGAGTCCGCCCTGGAATGAGAGCAGCGATGCGATATTGATGATCTTCCCACTTCCCTGCTCGATCATCACCTTGCCGACGGCCTGCGACCAACTGAAGACCGCATTCAGATTGGTGTCGATCGTGTCGTACCAATCATGCGCGGTGTAATCGACGGCTGCCGCGCGGCGAATTATACCGGCGTTGTTCACGAGGATGTCGATCTTGCCGGAGCGTTGAACCGTTGAGGTGATGATTCCCATCATCTTCTCCGGGTCTTTGACATCCGCGAGCATGATATCGGACCGATCGGTCTGATCCGACCGATTGGAA
>JADGPZ010000023.1 GCA_017882165.1 Candidatus Kapaibacterium sp. | reverse complement strand
GGCCGGACTTGGATTGGGGTTCGGTCTCGGAGGTGCTTCGGCAAATGTTACGGATGACTCAACTCAGCAAGCCGAGTCACATACTACCAGCACGGCATGGGCTGCACTGCTCGTCAACGCATCACTCCGGTTGCGCTACACTGTTTGGACCGGCGGCAAATACGATGTCAGCATTATCGCGCTTGGCCGCGTTTGGATTTTGCCGTACATCGGACCGACCGGTAGTTCAGGCACAGACTACAACGGTCCCGATCTGCGTGCGCTAAGCGAGTATGGCTATCTCGCCGGCGTATCTGTTGGATTCTGATGCACTGAGAACGATGCAGGAGTTTGCTGATTGATCGAAGAACTTACAATCGGGACAATGATCGAGATTGCGTTCGAGATCGTGCAAGTTTCGCACAGACTCATTTTGGTGGATGCGTTCGATCATCGCTTCGCATTCGGATTCGAGACCGACGAAGTCATAAGCACCAAAAGAGAATTCTTCCGACTCTCCGCGTTCGGTATAGAAAAGAACACCTCGTATCATCTCCTCAGTGGGATACATGCGATGACTAAGATAGGCATAGAATCGAAGTTGGAAGTGGTGCCGCTCGCGGTTCGCGCGATTTCGTTCGTCACTCGTACTTCGCTCGGTCTTGTAGTCAAGGATAGTCCAAATGCCATTGGCAGCGCGATAGAGCCGGTCGATAATACCATAGAGGGTGTTGCCGCTCGGGATCTGTGCTTGCAGCGAGAATTCCGACCTCGTCTCGCTCGCCGAGAGAACACTCGAAGCCAACGGCGAGCCGAGGAAGTTCTCGATATGCTTACGAACGGATCCAGCAAGCTTGACCCGCTCTGTTTCACCAAAGACACCAAGTGAAAAGAAGATGGACTCTAACTCGCGGTCGCGTTTTGCATCGTCAAGCGAGCCGTTTGTCAGAAGCCCGTCGATCTTGGAAAGCACTTTGTGGACGATCTGTCCAAGCAGCGGGCCGCGGACGGTTTCCGATAACTGGTCGGCTTCGAGATCGTATGCCAATCGCGATTCCTCGGGCATCCCGAGCGCGTACGAAAGATGATACTTCGTCGGGCATTCTCGGAACCGGAGGAACTGCGTGGCGCTGTAACGAGAGACGCTTCGCTCGATCCGGACCGGTGCGAGATGGAATGGCCCAATCGCTTTGACTGCTTCGGGAGCTTTGATACTCTCGATGAGTGGAATGTCCTCCGCCGTCCGCAGAAGTGGCACATCGAATCGAAGGGATGTCTCGGAGGTTTCGCGCGTCGTCGAATCGTAACGCAGGATGCACTCTTCGAGCGCAATCGACTTACACGACTCATCGAGCACCGCAGGCAATGCTGACGCCGCCCATTCCAGCCAACTATTCTTCGGTGGCTTTGGAGGCAAAGTGGATGAAAGAATCAGATGATCGCGAGCGCGAGTCATCGCGACATAGAAGATGCGCTTCTCCTCTGCAATTGTTCGTGCTCGGGAGCGGGTGCGAAGCAGTTCAGCAATGAATGGCTGCCGCTCGCTCTCGGCAAATCGGATGTGCAAGCCCAATTCCGGTTCAAGCATCCCTCGCACATCGAACTGAAATTGCTTTTGAAGAAATGGGATGAAGACAATCGGAAATTCGAGGCCTTTTGCGGCATGGACGGTCATGATTTGGACCGCGTCCATTCCGCTCGTGGAATCGGCTTGCGACTCCTTCTCGTCTTCGTCAATCAGGTAGCGAATGCGCTCGACAAAATCGAACAGGCTCGAAAATCCACCGGCATCGGAAGCGCGGGCCATGCCGAGGAATTTCTCGAGGTTGGCAATCTTCTGCTTGCCATCTGTTCGGGCAGCAAGTGTGGCATACAGGCCTGTTTCAGCATAGATCTTCTCGATGAGAAACGCCGCACCGGTGCGACCCGCAATCGCGAGATTGGCCCCGAGCTGATGAAGTGCGTATAGCAAGTGAGGTTTGGGATGCACCTTGCAATAGTGCCCCAGCTTCTCCCAGAAGCTGAGCGCGCGATCGTTCTTCTGCGTTGCTCCGAAGTGGGCGATCTGATACAGATCGACATCACTGAGCGCGAAGAACGGCGAACGCAGGATTGCGGCGAGCGCAAGATCGTCGTGTGGCGCAATCAGAAACGAAAGATAGCTTGTCGCATCGAGTATCTCCTGTTGGAGAAAGAATCCAGCACCCTTCGCGACGGTAAATGGAATACCCGATAAGCGCAAGGCGCGCTCGATCAGGGGCAAGTTTGTACGGGACCGGAGGAGAATGGCGATGTCATCGTATCGGGATGCTCGCAGGACACCATTCTCTTCAATCGGATAGGATGGGTTTCCGACCATCCCGACGATCTTTCGCGCGATAAGCTCGGCTTCGGTAGCATCCTCCGGAGTCAATTCATCCGTTTCAACGGCATCACCTGCTGCTGCTTTCGCCGGTTTTTGTGGACAGATCCATTCAACGCCACCGGGCACATCGGCAATACGACCATGAATGAGATCCGAATACTCGACTTCATGACTGCTCTGCATCGTTTTCGAATCGGGCTGCATCAGCGAACCGAAGACGCGATTGATCGCTGCCAGCGGCCGCGATGCCATGCGGAACGACACACCGAGTTGGATTTGACCGTGCTCTTCCTCGGGACCCAGCCCAAGTGCCATGGACTCATTCAAAGCTTCCGGCGTGAGCGCCTGCGCCGCGATTGCATTTTGAGTCGAATGGAACACCGAGACATCCGCGTTGCGGAAGCCATAAATCGACTGCTTCGGATCGCCCACGATCATGAGGTTGCTCTGGGCGCCGAAGTTCTCAGTGAGCAGTCGCGCCAGTTCGAACTGCGAAGCATCGGTATCCTGAAACTCATCGATCATGATGAACCGGAACTGGGCACTCAACTCGTCACGGACACGCGGCTCCTCAAGCAGTCGCCGGAACCGTTGGATGAGATCGTCGAAATCGAGCAGACCGTATGTCGCCTTGTCATTCAGGTATTCTTCCGCAACCTGACCGCTCAAACCGGCCGCAGTTTTCATGAGTGCGATATACTCGCGATGTTCGCGAATCCATTCATTCTCGGAGGGAGGAATAGACTTGAGAAGTGATTCCTTCTCCAGAAAATACGCGATGAATTCGTCGCGCTCGGGCTCCAAATCCGGCGCGAGAGCTTTCAGATCGATGCGCTGGGAATTGATCGTCTCCTTTTTCGTGACGACGAGTAGATTTGCAAGTTCGTAAAACGCGTGGGCCATTTCGAAGACACCTGTTGCTTTGAAATACGGCCCGAATAATGGTATGACCTCTTCCGCCCGCTTTCCACCTTTGACATGCGCCTGAAGATCGGCGATCACATCCCGCGCAGCGAGAGGATATTGCAGCAACTTCTCCGCTTCGGTGCGCCACAATACGAGGATTGCATCATCGCTCAACCTCAGAAGTGTCTCGCGGAGCGCGCCTGAGCGCGCCGGATTTCTCAGCAGCGTCCGAACAAGCTGCGTCACGTCCTGCCGCCCAAGCGCGCGGAAGAGATGCAGCACGGGAGACTCATCCGGATGTTCGTATGCCTCTTCGAGCTCGGAGTAAAAGACACGCTGGATCGCGTCCTCACGCATGAGTCGCTCGTCGGCGCCCTGGACGATAATGAAGCTTGCATCAACATTGGCTTCCACCGGATATGCGCGGAGCATTCGTGAGGCAAAGCTGTGGATCGTGCCGATGAACGCATTCGGGAGCGTATCGCGAAGCCGGGCGAGCCGGTACCGCCGCTCACTGACTCGGGGCAGCGCAGCGATGCGCTCGTTCACCTTGGCAAGTATTTTCTTGCGCAGTTCAGCCCCGGCATTTTCGGTGAAGGTGATGGCGACGACATTCTGAGCGGTCAGCTCCGGTCGCGCCTCGAAGAGGTTCACGTACCGCTCGACCAGGACGCGTGTCTTGCCCGAACCGGCATTGGCCGTGATGGCCAGATGCCGTTCGGTACTCAGGGCTTTTTGTTGCGAGGGAGTTAGCTGGAGCACAATATAGTTACAAGACCAGTATGCGAATGAGTCCCGAGACCAATTTCCTCGGCCAGTTTTTGATGCCACGGCTCGATGCCGAGGCATTTGCGGATGACGCTGCTTACCGCGAGCGAATGATCCGGCTCGTCCGCGAGCAGAACGTCGGAGGCTTCTGCATGTTTGGCAAACACGCCGAGTCGGTGGCTGGTGCTGTACGAAGCCTCCAATCGGTCGCTCCTATAGACTTGCCTCTTATTTTCTCCGTTGACTGTGAATTCGGCCTGCCGATGCGATTTCAATGCGGGACTGAATTCCCGGACGCGATGGCAATCGCGCACACGGGAGATACCGAACTCGCTCGCAAGGCCGGTGAGGCCATCGCACGCGAGATGCGGGCACTTGGGCTCACCTGGAATTTCGCGCCGGTGGCAGACGTGAATTCCAATCCAGATAATCCGATCATCAATACGCGCTCGTTTGGCGATGATCCTGAAACCGCCTCAAAGTTTGCCGTCCCGTTTATGCTCGGCTTGCAATCGGAGCGTGTCGTGGCAACGGCAAAGCATTTTCCGGGTCACGGCGATACGTCGGTCGATTCGCACCGGGCGCTGCCGTTTATCGAAGGCGGTCTAAAGCATTTCGAAGAGACGGAGTTGCCCCCATTCCGCAATGCGATCGCGGCTGGCGTAAGATCCGTCATGACCGGCCACCTCGCGGCACCGGACCTCGCCGATGAGTTCGGCGCTGACGCGATCGAGCGCGATCTTCCTGCCACGCTTTCCAAACCGCTAACATCAACGCTGCTTCGCAACACGCTTGGCTTCGGCGGCGTGATCGTAACCGATGCGATGGAGATGCGAGCGATCCGGAATGCCTTCGGAGATGCCGATGCGACCGTGAAAGCATTCCTTGCGGGCGCCGATGTCGTGCTCATGTCGCCGAATCCAGATACTGCGTATGATGCTCTCATGCAAGCCTCGCGAGAGGGTAAAATATCTTTGGGGGATATTCAGTCACGCAGCCATCGCATACGAGCGATCAAAGAATTTGCTGGCACGATCCATCCAGATCTCGATCGCCTTCGCGAACTTGAACGGGAGCACAAGCCGCTTGCGCTGGAGATCGCGAAGAAAGCGATTGAATGCACTGGCTCAGCTGATCTCCGTGGCACTTCGCTCATGATCGTCACGGATGGTACCAAGGATGCACTGTTGAAGGCGGAGCAACTCACTCGCAATCTATCAAGTCTATTCCATTCTATTCAATCTATAGCGATTGCCGGAGGCCTGCTCCCCGAGATTGACGATCACACGGTGCTTGCCGTCTTCCATCGGGCTCGCGGTTATGTTGATGCCACTGCAACCGAATGGACCGTTCCCCGTATGATGCGCGAACTGGGCGCGCAGTTCGCAGATCGAAACACCAGGCTCGCCGGTCTCATTTTGTTCGGCAATCCGTATCTCGACCGGCACTTTGCGCTCGCGCCGACGCTCGCAGCAACGCTGGCGCCGAACTTTATTCTAAAGACCTTTAGCGAATCACGGGCATCCGTTGAGATGGCGGCCCAGAGACTTCTCGATATTTACAATACACAATGAAAATCGCCTTATTGCTCGCTGCTTTCTGTATCATCTCATGCGCGAGCAAACCGCCTGTCAAGATTTCAGAACCGGTAGGGAAGCCCGCTTTTTCGCCAGCGCCATTCAAGTTTAGCTTTCGTATTAGCGGCAGCGGGCTTGGGACAAAGCCCTATGACATGTTCTTGATGGACACGAACCACGCGATGGGCGTTCACACGACGAAGCGCGGGGCAAACGGGAAGTTTCGTACGATCAATGCGCTCGCCATGTTGGAGCCAAACGATTTTGACACACTCCAGCAGTTGATTATGAAAGGCAACCTCTACGCGCTCGATTCAGTGGACATCACACAGGTATGCCCCGAGGGCGAACTCTATCAATTAGACATCATCCCGCTGGCCGCGATGGATCCAGTCAGAATAAAATTCAGCGAATGCGCAGTGGATTACAACCTATTGCTCCAGCCTCAGCGGACGTACTTCCGCAAGCTTATCGAGTGGTTCGAGAGAATGCGCACCAAATACCGGCCAAACCAGCCAGACTAATTCTTCTGATACTCGCTGAGAGCCGTTCCGCTGGGGTAATCGAGACCAAGCTCATGATAGAGATCGGCGAGATTCTTGGTGTTGTAATCCCGGCGGGTGATCTTCTTGCCGGTGCGAGAGAGCCGGTTCAGCTCGCGGACCTTGTCATCTTGCGCGCGTTCGAACCCATTGGCCATCGCGCGCTCCATCTTCTCTTTAAGTGATTCTCCCATTCGTTATCGTTACTATAAGGCAGTCGCTCTGGGCGGACCGGTTGAGTTATGTGGATGATCTGAGATCTTGGGCGATCTCACACATCCATTTCGAAAGAACTTTTGCCAAACCCTGTCTCAACAATGAAGGTTCGTGAGTTTTGATTCAAGCTACAGGAGATCGTCATCTTCAATCTCTGTGTCCGCAGCTTCCCGCAACTCCGGCGGGATTGTCTCCACGCCCTTGCCATCCTTTGTCAAGCCGAATTTTCGCATCTTCGTGTACAGATGCGAACGCTGAATATCGAGCGACTCGGCCGTCCGGCTGATATTGAAGCTGTGCTCGCGCAGTTTTTCTTCGATGAAAACCTTTTCGGCGCGGTCCTTGAAATCCTGGAACGTCGGCGCCTGCATCGCCTCATCGAGCGGATGCTCGCTACCTTCGAGCAAAGAATAGTCTTTCTCCACCGATTCAATGCGGCGGCGATCCGCCGGGGTCAGGATAACGCTCCGCTCGAGATCGCTTGATGCTGCTTCGGGCTTCGCGGGTTCCGATTCGCTATGGCGCTCGCCAACGCGCGCCTCTCGTCGCTCGGCGCTGCGATCCGGTATCGAAAAAGCCAGGCCCAGACGCTCAACATCATCCACCTTTACCACATCTCCAGGGACAAGAATGACAATGCGCTCGACGACATTCCTGAGTTCGCGGATATTTCCGCTGAACGGAAGTTGCGTCAGCAATCGCATTGCGCTCTCATCGAATCGAACGGGCTTGCGGGGTATGTCATTCGTAAACTCTTCGCTGAAGGCTCGCACCAGCAACGGAACGTCCTCGCGCCGCTCGCGGAGCGGCGGGACATGAATCGGAATGACGTTCAGGCGATGATACAAGTCCTCACGGAAACGGCCCTGACGAATCTCCTCCGGCAAATTCTTATTCGTGGCCGCAAGAATCCGCACGTTCACGGGAATCGGCCGGCTGGACGAACTTCCAACACGCTCCAAACGGCCTTCTTCGATGACTCGCAACATCTTCGCCTGCGCATCCATCGACATATCGCCGATCTCGTCAAGAAACAGCGTACCCTGATCGGCCTGCTCGAACTTGCCGATGCGTTGCGCCGCGGCGCCGGTGAACGAGCCTTTCTCGTGTCCGAACAGCTCGCTCTCGATCAAATCCTTGGGAATCGCCGCACAATTGACTTCGACGAATGGCCGGTCCGCGCGCTTCGAAGCGCGATGGATCGCTCGCGCCACAAGCTCTTTTCCGGTCCCATTCTCGCCAGAGACGAGCACACGAGCATCGGTCGGAGCAACACGTTCGATGATCGCGCGAATATTTCGCATCGCAGGCGATGTGCCGAGCATCCGTTCTTTGCCATGCAATCGCTCGCGCATGACGCGGTTCTCGCTCACGAGTTGCTTCTTCTCGGTCGCGTTGCGGACGAGCAGAAGCAGCCGCTGGCGGTCGGGCGGCTTCTCGAGAAAATCGAATGCGCCGAGCTTCGTCGCTTCGACCGCGGTCTCGATCGTACCGTGACCCGAAATCATGATGACCGGCACGTCGGGACGAACTTCCTTCAGCTTCTCAAGGCACTCGATGCCGTCCATGCCGGGCATCTTGACATCGAGCAGAATGCAGTCGATCGGCGTGTCGGAGTCCTGAGCAAACTTCAGCCCTTCGATGCCGCTCTCGGCCGTCGAGACTTGATGGTGCTCGTACTCGAAGATCATCGCGAGCGTATCGCGGATCCCGGCTTCGTCGTCGATGATGAGGATATGGGCCATTGTTAGGGGCACCAATGGTGCGCTGGTGTACTAATACGTGGACACGAGGTAAGGTTTCTGAAAAGAGGGATTCAGGGGTGGAACATCCCGCCATCCTGACGTGTCATACATTAAGGTGGTATTCACTAATGAAGGCTTTCCCGCACTCTTCGACTCGGGTCTCAATCGTCCTTGCAGGATTACTACTCCTGTGTTCCGATACAGCCCATTCACAGGTTTGGAGGAAACTCGGTACGCTACCCGCAACTCAATCGCTTCGTTTTCATTGCGCCTTCTTTTGGGATACGGCACATGGTGTAGTCGGCGGTCGAGGATACACTTACCGGTACAACTCCGGAGTCTGGACGCAAGGAACATATCCGGAGACTCCGATCGCGGTTGCTTCTATTCGAGAGCTTCGACCAGGTATCCTCTACGTAGCTCCGATTGCAACGCAATTGTGGATTTCGACGGATAGCGGTAGCAGTTGGCAATTTACCGGCGTCCCGGCTCTCAATGCTGAAGAAGTGTTTATGAAGAAAGGGGGCAGCTTAGGTTGGATCACGGAGGGCAGCTTTGTCCGACTCGACTCCAACATCTGTGTCGAAGTCTTCGATGACGATTCTTTACCCTCGTATTCTTGGGACGGAGGAATCACCTGGCATAAATCCACCGGGAATGGGATCCAAGGTGGCTTCGGACTCTACGCAGACACCTGCCGCAAACTATTTACCACGGTCACCGAAGGCGGAGGTCTATTCAACTCGTTCGACAGCGGTAAGACCTGGGTTCCAATACAGTCTCAAGGATGGAATCCACCGGATGTGATGAACGGAGCCGATGGGGTCATGTACTGGGAACAAGTCAATGGGCTTCAATGCTCTGTCGATGGTGGTTACACCTGGCAATCGCTGGGCGGGCCGGGAGGCAGTGGGATTGACGACGATTCTCGGCTGTTTGCATTCGGTCCAAATGGATCAGATGTCATTATGTTCTATGGTGATGAGGTCTGGCTCTGTGCCGATACCACCACAATCTTTCCAACCCTTCCGAGTCCCATTCGTGTTCATGACACGATCCTTGACTGCACGGGAGCAAGACTTCCGATTCGCATCCAACCCCCGAATCCGATCCGCCGAACGTATCACATTCACGTTACCGATCTACCTCCACAACCCTCCATCACATTCGACACAATTATTGTCTGTTCGCATGGACTGCCAGTAACATGGTGGATCACGCTTCCGGCCTTGGATAGTTCGAAAGCGGTTCGCTTGAAGATTGAAACGTCTGGCGGCGATGAGTGCTTGCTATCATCATCCTGGGTCGATTATCTCAATGTTGGCCGTACACTTTCCCCTCCAACGGTTGTGATGCCAAACAATCTCGCCCTCCAACCATGTACCGGATCGAGGATTCCTGTGCTTGTTAGAGGATCGAAGTGCGAACCGGTGCGCCTCGATTCAATCGTGTTTGATAGTTCACTTCCAGTGTTTCCCCGTGTGTTCATATTGCATGACACAATCCCACAAAACGGCACGGACACAATCTGGACTACTGTTTTGCCTGGTTCGTCTCCATCGAGCGGTATCATTCGATGCTCAATTTATGAGCTTGAACAACGACAAGAATTCGATACGGAGACCGTTCTCAGAATATCGATGGATGGGACGATCCCCGGCGCAGTACTATCTGCTTCGGCATCCGCGCAACTTTCGAATTGCGGCGTTTCAGCTTTGCCGATTGTACTGCACGGAGTCGGTTGCGACAGTGTATTCTTTTCGGAGTGTTCAATCACAATTGGTAATAATATCAAGTATTCGATTGACCGACTCTTCCCTGAAACCTTGCAGCATGGGACAAGCGATACGGTTTGGATAAGTTTTCCAGTCCAGGGGTTAAATACCAGCCAACTAATGGACGTGCATGTGAAGGGAAGCTATGGTGGAGGCTACGAGAACTTTGACACTACCGTGCATATACGCCTAACGTTTGTTAGCAATGCAGGCTCCCTTATTCCCAAGGTCGCCACCGTAAGGATGGATTCAGTTCTGACATGCACTTCGCGCGACACACTCATTGTCTTCCAAAACCTCGGCTGCGATACCATCCGAGTCACGCGGGACAATACGACATGGCTACAAGGCTGGAGTGCAAACGATCCGCAATTCCCGTTTGCTCTGTCGCCTGACAGCAGCTTCGGTGTGGATGTACACTTTTCCTCCACCACTACATGCAATTCGACGCAATATGTCTCGTTTGAATTCGATGCGCTCGGACAATCCGGGCTTCTGAGTTCGGAAGTTCGGCTCGATGCTACCACTATCGCCGGTACGACCGTCCTCTCTCTGGATGCGCGTCCGCGAGATGCCGGCAACATCCCCTACTGTGCCGGAGATACAACGTTGATTATACCACTCGCAAGTCTCGGCTGTGACACACTGTTTCTGAAGCGGGTTTCGGTCGAGGGAGACTCGGCGTTTTCACTTCTTACGTCGACACCTCTGTTTCTGATGAAGGATTCTCTCAATTTGAGAATCCGCTTCGCGCCGCATTTGAAGGGACAACACTCAGCTACGTGTTCAATCGTAACCCAGGACAGCAGCTACCAGATCCCTCTTAGTGGGATTGGCCTACCCGGCATTAAGTATCTGACAACGTCACTCGCCGCGGTGGACTTCGGATCGCTCCGCACTTGCGAGTCGCTTGACACGATATTATCGTTGCACAATCCGGGTTGTGATACCCTGATTGTCGATAGCATCATGACCTTATCAAGATCGTGGATCATTGCGGCTCAACAATATCCATTCCGTCTTGGTCCGAGCGACTCTGCCGTTGTCGCATTGCACCTCGCACCAGACACGAACGGCAAACCGCCTGGAGTCAGCGGAACGCTCATCGTTTATTGCGCCAATTCCGATTCCGGCAAGTCAATCAGAATTCCGTTACAGGCCACCGTTCGGTATGCGGAGCCACTAACACTTACCCTAACGAACCCGCCGAATGCAACTGCCGGTCATCAAGTGCCGGTCTTCGTGTTGTTAACCGGCAGGCCAGCCGGTGATACTTCCATCCGATCGATTCAATTCGTTGTTACGACTAATGACGATCTGATGACGCTGCAAGATACATCAATCTTCGGTCTGCACCTCGACTCCATCCGTTATAGTCACGATAGCACAAGTGGCTTGAACCTTGCAACTCAGTATTACACGACATCTCCGGTTCCGACTGGGGACACGCTTGGAAGGTTGTTCTACACGATCTCACTCACCGGTGCGGAGAGTTCACCAGCCATGATCTCGAATGTTGCGTTTGACAATAAACTTGGTCTGCCAAACGACTGCGTCGCGTCACTTTCTGCTTCGAGCACGCTCTTCAACTACATTAACAACAACTGTACTGACACGCTGATGCGCGACCTTCTGGAAACAGGCTCGATTCACGTCGAGAGTGTTCGTCCAAATCCCGCCAAAGACCAGATCGAAATCGTGCTCGGCGGGATCCAGCAAACAGGCCCAACCGTGCTTTGCGAGATGTACGATGTTCTGGGTCGGACGATCCTGAGTGGCGCTGGGCAATCTTCCGTGCCAGGAGCAGAGAGGGTCGCTTTAGATGTGTCTGGCATCCCCGAAGGGATTTACTTTCTGAGAATTATGGCCGGGAATGTCCACGAAACGAGGCAAATCGCGATTCAGCGATAGCTTGCTGTGTGGATGCTATTTTTTCAACGTGATCGCTTGCATTATTCCCGGTTATAGTGTATATTAGTACTGAGGCATTCGTGTCTCGTTAGTTTAGTTGCATCGGGATACCGGCTTTTGCCAGCCAGCCCCGGAATTAGTTTGCCACTGAGATCACCGCCAGCGACTACGCTCGGCATGATCTCAAATTGAGAGAGGAATTTGCCATGTTTGGACGCCCCGAGGTTTCCATCGGACGATTGTTCGTGGAAGTCATTTCCTTGCTGAGTGTGATCGTCGTGCTATCGGCCGTCGTGCTGCGATAGACGCTCGCTGCTCAAGTAGCGTTTTTTTCTGCCGTGAGCAAGCTCCACAGCTTGCGAATCAGCACATCCACATTGTAGCCCGTGACCGCGCTGATCACGAGCGGCTTCCGCTTGTCTATTGTCGAGCGAGAAAGCTTCTCGATGTCTTCCTCGGGCATCGCGTCCGCTTTTGTGATGACGATAACCGACGGTTTCTTTAGAAGGAGAGGATCGTAGTGCTTGAGTTCATCCTTGAGTATTTTGAACGCTGCTTTCGGATCTTGTTCCGACGAGGCTCCATCGAGCAGAAATAACAGCACGCGGCTCCGCTCGATGTGACGCAAGAATTGGAGGCCAAGCCCTTTGCCTTCGCTCGCGCCTTCGATGAGGCCTGGAATATCGGCCATGACGAATGACTTGTGCTCCTCCGGAGCGCGGACAATGCCCAGGTTCGGCACGAGCGTAGTAAACGGATAATCCGCGATCTTTGGCCGCGCCGCAGAGACGCGCGAAATCAGTGTGGACTTGCCAGCGTTCGGAAAACCGACCAGCGCAATATCGGCAAGCAACTTCAGTTCTAGTTCGAGATCGAATGCCTCGCCGGGCTTGCCATTGGTCTGCTTGCGCGGCGCTTGATTTGTGGACGATTTGAACTCCGCATTGCCCAGACCACCTTTGCCGCCGTGAGCCAAAAGAATGCGTTGATGTGGCTCCGTCAAGTCAGCGAGGACATTTCCTGTGCCGATCTCGCGAGCAATGGTCCCGACTGGGAGATGAAGAACGAGATCTTCACCGCTCCTGCCAGTGCAATTACTTCCCTCGCCTTTGTTGCCATCCTCGGCCTTATGCTCGCGCTTATATCGGAAATCGAGCAGCGTCGAAAACTGCGGATCAGCCTCGAAATAGACATCGCCACCGTGACCGCCATTGCCGCCATCAGGCCCACCTTTTGGCACGTACTTCTCCCGGCGCCACGCGATGACACCATCGCCGCCCTTGCCGGCTTCGATTCGAATTTTGGCTTCGTCTATGAATTGCATTGAATAGAACCTGGATTACGCGGATTAAAACGGATTACACGGATTGATTTTAGGATTGATATGCCCTCTGAACGCAATCATCCTTGATAAAGTCCGTCCACGTGGCATGAATCGGATTCATGATTGGTTTTCGTATCATTCTCAGCTTCGTATGATACGAAAAAGTGTGGCTTATGGCACTCGTTCGCTCCCGCGCGTTCTCATTGTGCTGCTTCTCTATCCCTGGATCGTCGGATTCAGCGGCTCCCCGCACGACTCTGCGAGCAGCAAGATTTCGCTCTACGGCGGGCTCGGCCAGTACGATTACATCACACGCGATTGCAGCAACAAAATAACCTCAGTCACACAGATCCCATTTCAGGAAGCCGCTGGCAGCATTGAGGGCCCGCTCGACAACTGGCTCGGATACAAGTTGCGCGGTGGTTATCTCAGTGCACCGGGTGGACATGGTCTCTTTCGCGAGAGGACGATACCTTACCAGACGGGCTATTACGGCCCTGTCGATACATATCAACCTGATGGATACTATGGCGGCGTCACCCTTCGTCTTCATGCCGATCATCTCGGACTTCCTCATATTTTCGGACTCGACCATCTCGATTACATCGGGCTCGACATCGGCGGAATCATCTCCAATCGCGTTTTGGCTATCACGCCATTCGACAATCAGAAATACTCCGCGACCGGAGGTCTTCGTTTTGGCTTTATCAACGGGTCGTTCATGACCTTCGATTTTTACAACGACGATCCGCTCATCAGCTCTCGCGCGTTGGGCAGTTTTGGAGTTGGAATTCCTCTTGGCTCCCTCGATTACACAAAACGCGCACGCAGGCAATCAACGCTTTGGTTTGGGTTAGGAGCCTTCCCTTACGACGGCCTCATGGTTCTCTCAAAAGCCACAATCCCGTTTGAACATGAATGGACCGCCGAGTTCAGCGCTGGCGTTTCAACCGCAGCGAATTTCGAAGGAGCGATCTCCGGTGGATTAGGATACTCCTGGTGAGTCACCGCTGCCCGGCTTGTCCTCGCCGAAGCGAATTCTAAATTCGCGCTTCCACTCTTCCTTGCCTTGCTTCCATTCCGCTTTGGCTTGCTGACGCTCTTCGGGCGACATCCGCGACCATGCACGCCAGTCACTCGACGAAGGGCAGCAGCGCGGCCCGCAGTCCCATTTCTTGCCCGATCGCCAGACGTGCCGCCCTCCCCAGCGCCACGGCTTCCACCAGTGACGCCGTGGGCCGCGAATGCCGACCAGCACGCGCGACAGCACTACCAGACCAACCGCCTGCCAGTAGCTCAGCATCGGACCATGAAAGAGATCGGGAATCAGCGCGTTCCAGAGCAGCATTGCCAGTAGCCCAAGAATCGCAAGTGCAAATATAAACATCTGTTACCTCACCATAAAAACTGTACGTTCGAAGTGTGGCGCGAAGTGGTACTTCGCGCTCAGTTCTCTTGAAATTCCAACTGATACTTCGCGAGCCGCTTCCGGAGAAACTGCACCGCTCGGTGCTTGCGCGCCAGCAGCGTGTTCAGGTTCTCGCCGGTCTGCTCCGAAATCTCGCGGAAACTGATGCCTTCCATCTCGTTCATCACGAAGATCTCGCGTTGCTTCGCCGGCATCTCGGCCAGCGCATCGATGAACGCTTCGTAGGCATCGCTCGCGGCCAGATCGGTCAGCGCATTGCTCGTCGATCGCGCCGTCCGCTCGATCTCCGGCGTCAAACGCTCGGTCTTGTGCTTGCGGTACCAGTCGATGATCCGATTTCGCGCGGCCCGGGCAAGCCAGGCACCCGCATCCTCGATGATCACGTCCGGACTCCCGACCGCATTCGCCGATCGCAGCAGACTCAGGAACACGTCCTGCACGATGTCCTCGGCAGTCTCAAGGTCCCGAACCCGCGACGACACAAACCGGACGAGCGACTGCCGGGCAGCCTCAAGCCGTTTCGAGCCCTCAGCTTTCCCAAGTCCCTTCAGATCGCTAAGCGTCAGTTCCGCTGTCATTGTTATGGTGATTGACGTATTAACACGCAGAAAATTGCCCCAATGTTTCAAATCCCAAAGGCCGTCATTGCGAGGAGGCCGAAGGCCGACGAAGCAATCCCCTCCGGTTATCCGTGCATCCAGAAAAAACCAAACCCCAATTTCAATTGTCAATGAACGACGATCCCCATGGAGGCGAACCACCCCTTGCTACCGCGATAGTGTACCCGGAGTTACCCGTCGAACCTACCACCCACAGCGCCGAGCAGCCCTCCTCCTGTTCTTTGTCACACCGCAAGCCTCTGGACCCCTATAACAGGTGAATGACCCTCTCGCGGTTTTCTTCAGGAACAAATCTCTCTTAACGAAGAGAACCCCTTCCACCTAATATAACGAGGTTCGAGGGCCTCGGCGTTGCAGCGACATCATAGAATTATATACTCACACTCATTTTGTGGATAAGTTTATTATTCAGGAACTTGACATTCATCATTCTTGCTGACACCTCTTCCTCCCAAATACATAACGTGCCCCGAGCTTCCCGCTGTTCCCGACTTAGAAACTAGGTGTATTGTTCTCTTGGGCAACCAAGCGATCAATCCCTGGGGTGGATTCTTGTGAGGAGTGGCACGCCCGACCGATTTTCAATTTTCGAAAAACGAGGGTGCTTGCGGTCGGGGGAGTAACAAAGTGGACGGTGTGAGGAGGATCGCAAGTCTTGTACTTGCGGGCGAGAACCGAAGAACCAAGGCTAGCCTTAGTATTCGATATGGAGAAGAATCAGCATCCCCGTATCCTATTCAAGTATCGACACTTTGACAAAGAGGGCTACCATCTAAAGTCTCTTGACGAGCTTTACTTGGCTCCGCCTGAGTCTTTCAATGACCCGTTTGACACTGCCTTGCCAGTGCTGTACCATAGCAGTGGGACACCGCCAGACGAGATCCTTGCCCACATGAGGAGGACCAATCCGGAAACGAACAAATCACATCCTCTTCCCGATTCTCGGATCGTCGAGGAATGGAAGAGGTTTATCCGAAGCATTCCCGAAGATATTGGCGAAGCGCAAGAATTCGATCAGCGGCAGGCAGAGATGAACGCGCGCGAGACAGGAGTGTTTTCGCTTGCCGAAGGCGAATCAAGCATCTTGATGTGGTCACACTACGGCTTTCATCATACCGGATTCTGCATCGGCTATAGGACGCCAGTTCTATACGAAGAGTTACGCAAGACGGCTGAGGTCGTGCTCATGCCAATGCAATACCTCCCCAGAATGCCCATAGTAAACCCCTACGATCCGAACCTTTCGATTGACGACTGGTTCAGTCCGTTCACCGTAAAATACTTGGATTGGTACTATGAGAAGGAGTGGCGATTGCTACTGCTAAGAGGAGCAAACACTATTGTCCCGATCCCCGAGCAAGCCGTCGAATCCGTCTACCTCGGGATGCGAATCAAAAAGTTTGATGAGGAGCTAATTATCAGCAAGCTCCGTGCTCGGAAATTTCCTGTTAACCTGTTTCGAGCGACGCGGCAATTTAATAGCTTTGAGCTAAAATTCGAACGACAAGAATATATTCTGTAATGCTCGGCTCTGGGAGGCAATGCTTCCCCCACAACGCGCTGCTCGGGGCTCTAAATCCGGCATAGTGCATGTGATTCACCAGCGGCGATCGCTATCCTACGGCCCTATGTCATGAGGCGCGGGGAAATCATGAGATGGTCCATGCGTTGAGTCATGAACGACCGTATTCGGGAATGTCATGCCTGATATTCCATAGGGGATCGAAGTAACTCCGCGCTCAGAATTCAAGCGTTTATTAATTATTGTTGCGGCCTCACGATCCTGTTTCGAGTCATTCGCTCTAATAGGAATGTCAGGCGTATTGGGGATGCTTGCCATGGCCGCAATCCTCACCGATGAATCGTTTGAATGAGCAGCTCGCAAAAGAATAACAGTGAGCTTGTTTCGCAAATCTGTTGGACCCTCCCTCGCAATTAGGTATTGGGCCATTAATACAATAATCATAGGATCAAAGACGTCAGTGTCAAGCGATGCCATCACCTGAATCGCAAGCTCGCGCTCTCTGGGATTTGTGCTCGATAGATGTTTAATGTAGGCCTCTACCCGATCAGTTCTTCTCTGTTTGTCATCATGCGATTGAATGTGGAATTGGCGCGCAGAGTCGGTAAAGCGTTGTTGAGTTTGTTCCTTCTCTTGATGTTTACTCGTCGAGATGTTAAACCACACGCCGAGTCCAAAAAGTACAATTGGAATCAGAAGCTTTGATAGTGTGTCGATAACCGCTTGAGTACGATCCTCTTTGTTAGATGCTGCTTTGCTCTTATCTCCCATTGGACACGTGACTTAATGTGAGGGCACCGGCGCGTTTGTGGTAGTTCCACGCTTCCCCCACAACGCACCGATTGAGGCTTCCAATCCGGTACTACCGGGAGTTCGCGCGCGTGGCAAGCCGGGCGCGGGTCATGGCTTCGCGGACGCCGCCATGTTTGAGGAAGTTCTGCTCCAGCCGGCGGACGTGCCGGTCGAGTAAGTAGTTCGCCTGGTTGATGAGGCAGAGCGCGACGTTCGCAACCGCTTCGGGCGGCTTGGTCTCCCAGATGTGTTTGTAGGTTGGATAGGACTCTTCGTGCTTCTGCGGAAGCTTGCGGACAGCGAGGGCTTCCTTGGAATTCTTGTCCCACTTTGTGAAGTTGCGGACTCGCAGGAAGTCTTCGTAATCGGCGAGGAGTTCTTCGAGGCTTGCTCGCGCGACGTTGGTGAGCTTGATCTCCATTTCGGTCGAAGTGGCGGATGCTTTCGCGCCTTCGATGATGTTCTGCTTGCCGGACCGCGCCGCCTGAACCATCTGGTCGATGGTGCGGTCGCCCTTCCGGAGGAATCGCTCGCAGAAGTGATAGGTGAGATCGTAGATAACCTCGGCCTTCTGGAAGGCGTAGAGGTCTCGGTAGCCGTGGTGCCGGAGGAAGCCAGGTTGATCTGACATGACCTACAAAAATAGGATGAAATGTATAGAATTCATAGAATCTATGAAATCTATAGATTCCATTCCTACGGAATACGGTAACCTCGGAATCATAAGCCTCCCATCCCCGTTTCCCGCCAGTTCAAAAAGTGTAAATAAAGCCTGTGAGATCATGGATGATCTCACCAACGAGAGGCAAGCTGTTCGGCGGATTTGATAGCGCGAGGTTCCGGGCAGATATTCATATTCACGGCGCTATAACGACATTAATCATAATGCCAGTTACCAAAGAGATCACGCAGCAGTCGGCTGCGAAGTTCGGCAAAGCGCCGAACGACACCGGGAGCGCGGAAGTCCAGATCGCGATTCTCACCGCCAACATCAATTCGCTCACCCCTCACTTCGAGAAGAATCCAAAGGACCACCACAGCCGTCGCGGACTGCTCAAGATGGTCGGCAAGCGCCGCAGCTTGTTGGACTACCTTGCGAAGAAGGACGTGAACAAATACCGCACGCTGATCCAGCAACTCGAGATCCGCAAGTAAGGTCGCAAGTGCTTTAAGTGCTGAAGTGCTAACGTGCTCTCCGGGCACGCTGGCGTTTGGCTCTCAGCACATTGTAGCACTTTAGCACCTCAGCACTTTAGCACATATATAATGAAATACAACGTAGAATACGGCAACGGCAAGTCGATGCAATTCGATGTGGGCCGCTATGCCAAGCAATCGAACGGATCCGTGATGGTCCGTCTGGGCGACACGATGTCGCTCGTCAACGCAGTCGCTGCGGAGAAGGAGAAAGAAGGCATCGACTTCATGCCGCTGCAAGTGGAGTTCCGCGAGCGCGCGGCCGCAGCCGGCAAGATTCCGGGTGGCTACTTCAAACGCGAAGCGCGACCGACTGAGAAGGAAATTCTCTCCGCTCGCCAGATCGACCGCCCGATTCGCCCGATGTTCCCGAAGGACTGGCGCGTCGAAACGCAGATCATCGCGACCATCTTCTGCTCCGATCAGGAGCACGATGCCGACACGATCACCGCAACCGCAGCCTCGCTGGCCCTGCTCATCTCTAATATTCCGTTCGAAGAGCCGGTCGCCGAAGTGCGCGTCGCACGCGTCGCGGGCCAGATCATCATCGATCCGACCTACACCGAACTCCAGACCGCTGACTACGAATTCGTCGTCGCCGGCACAAAGGATTCGATCCTGATGGTCGAAGGCGAGTCTCACGAGATCAGCGAAGCCGAGTTTATCGAGGCGCTCCGCGCCGGCTCGAACGCCGTCAAAGAGCTTTGCGTCGGACAAGAACGCATCGTGCGCGAGTGCGGCCTCGCAAAGCCGAAGCGCATCAAGGACGAGCATATCATGGACCCAGCGCTCGTCCAGCAGATCGAGGATCTCGCGGCCGAGAAGCTCCGCGAGCTTGCTCGCACGGTGCTCCCGAAGGAACAGCGTTCGCTTCAGACGCACGATGCAAAGCGAGCGGTTATCGCAACAATGACCGAGCGCGTTGGCGAGCTTCAGTTCGAGCACATCAAGGGCGATGTCGAACATATTTTGCATGACATCGAGAAGCGCGAGATGCGCGAGGAGATTTTGAACAACAACCATCGTTTGGATGGCCGTAACACGACGCAGGTTCGTCCGATCGAATGCGAGATCAGCGTGCTGCCACGCGTACACGGTTCGGCTGTGTTCCAGCGCGGTGAGACGCAATCGCTGACAAGCTGCACGCTTGGCACCAAGCGCGACGAGCAGAATATCGAGGGTCTCTTTCCAGAGACGACGAAGCGATTCATGCTCCATTACAACTTCCCGCCGTATTCGGTCGGTGAAACTGGCCGTTACTCCGGCACCGGTCGCCGCGAGATCGGCCACGGCAATCTTGCCGAGCGCGCTCTGAAGCTGCTGCTTCCGACTCAGGCCGAGTTTCCATACACGCTCCGCATTGTGAGCGATATTCTTGAGTCGAACGGCTCCAGTTCGATGGCGACCGTTTGCGCGGGTACGCTCGCGATGTTCGATGCCGGCGTTCCGCTGAAGAAGCCGGTGAGCGGTATCGCGATGGGCCTCATCAAGGAAGGCGACCGCGTCGCGATCCTCTCCGACATTCTCGGCAACGAGGATCATCTCGGCGACATGGACTTCAAGGTCTGCGGCACGCGCGATGGTATCACCGCCTGCCAGATGGACATGAAGATCAAGGGCATTGATTTCGCCCTCTTGGAGAAGGCGCTGATGCAGGCCCGCGATGGCCGCATGCACATTCTCAGCAAGATGGATGAGTGCATCTCCGCGCCGAAGTCCGAGCTTTCGCAATACGCACCGCGTCTCACGACGGTCAAGGTGCCGGTCGATTGCATTGGACTCGTCATCGGACCCGGCGGCAAGACGATCCGGCAGATTCAGGCCGATGCCGGTGTCGAGATCAACATCGAGGAAGATGGAACGGTCACGATTGCTGCGCTCTCGGGCGAGGCGTCGGATCGTGCGAAGCAGTTTATTCTGGCGCTTGTTGCGGAGCCGGAAGAGGGTGGCACTTACACGGGCCGCGTCACGCAGGTCCGCGAAGGCCTGGGCGCCATCGTGGAATTCCTTCCGAAGAAGGAAGGCTTGCTCCACATTTCAGAGATCGACTACCAGCGCGTCGAGAACGTCTCTGACGTGATTCAGGTCGGCGATGTCTTTGATGTCAAGCTCATCGCGGTGAAGGGCGATGGCAAGTTCTCGCTCTCGCGCAAGGCGTTGCTACCCGTACCGGAAGGCTACGAGGAGCGCCCGCGTGAGAACTACGGCGATCGCGGTGGTGACCGAGGCGGTGACCGTCGCGGCGGCGGCGGAGATCGTCGCGGTGGCGGCGGCGACCGACGTGGCGGCGGCGGTGGCGGATTCCGCGACCGCAGAAACTAAGCGAATCTCTTAGATTAGCATAAAGCCTCTCTTCTACTTGGAAGAGGGGCTTTCTTATTTAGGCGAGACGGATTCTTGCTTGAAGATCGAGTAAGAATAAATAACCGTGCTAATCACAAGCATTATCAATGTGCCAAAGGCGATGAAAAAACTGATGGTGGTAAAGACGAGCGAGAGGACAATCCCCACAAGCGATCCCCGCACCCACCACTTGCCGGCGAACTCGTGTGTCTGGCGCCAGTTCTCTTCGCTTTCGAGCGTCCACGGCAATCGGATGCCAATCAAGTAATTCTGCTTTACTTGCGGAAGAGCAAGCCCAAGCGCAAGGAACATCCCGAGCATACCGACCGCGATCCAGGGAAGAAAATCAAATTTCGGATTGAGCGAGGCCGCGAGCGTGATGCCAAAGACATACGTGAGCAGTCCAGCAACCGAGAGGCGTATCCACCGATAGGCTGGCATTGATGCCACGATGTTCGCTTTCTTCGGATCGATGCGTGGGATGAAGTAGAGCAGAACTGCAACGAGTACGTTGATCCCGGGCAAAATCAGAAGTTCAAGCGGACTGCCATAGCGGTTCACATTCCCATGCGAGTCGAAGTGCATCGGCACCTGCGCCGGAAGCGAAGGCCAGATGATTGCGAAGACAACAAACGGCAGCAGCACAACTAATGCGGTCGGCCACTCGCGGCGGACGATGTAACCTGGGCTCATGCGGTTCGATGATTGTATGGCGGGATTAGGATGCCAACGCTTCGGCATGTCTCCATCGTTGTGCCATTGCGATCATGTCGTCTCGATCAACATCCCAGTGATAGAGTGTCTCGGGATCGAAATCGGCACCATTCGGCCATTCAATGACGTGGCATTCTTTGTTAAGACGAACGAGACGAAAGTATTCTGGATCGCGTAACGGTCCGAACAATTCGCCTTCCCAAAAACCGGTCAGATCCACGGTTTTGCAGGACCCGTCTTCGAATGTGAGTTGAAGTGTGTGGTCGCCTACAACCTTCACATCGTAAATAGAATGCAATTCGTGTGTCTCGTTCATCTTGCTAAGGGTTCAACCTTCTGGGCGCCTTTCCCAGACTTCAATAGCTTCCAATCGTCTAAAAGTTCTTGCTCATGGAGTTCGGCCCAGGCTTCGACCAATCTCCGCTGTCTCGTAGGCAGAGAACCGCTCAAAAGCTCGATGGGATCGAGCGAGTACGTTGCAGCGTCATCTTGATAGTATGCATGGAAATGCGGCCGATGATGCGACGTCTTTTCCGCCGCAAACATCCGAATAATTATCCCAAAGAACCTGCTAATCTCCGGCATACCGGTTATACATCCAGATTCCTCACATAGGTCGCGTTCTTCTCGATAAACTCGCGGCGGGGTTCGACGGCGTCGCCCATGAGCGTCTCGAACATATTCGCTGCGGCGTAGGCATCCTCGATGCGGACTTGCAACAGCGTGCGGGTCTCGGGATTCATCGTGGTGGACCAGAGCTGCTCCGGGTTCATCTCGCCCAGTCCTTTGAAGCGGCTGATAACCGCGCCCTTTGTGGCCACGCCGTCCATCATCTGCGAAGTAGTAGCTGCTTCGCCGTTCGTCCCAACTTCTTCGGCGATCTCGACGACCTCGTCCTCTTCCTTCTTACCAGTCCGGAGGCGCTTCAAGATTTCGTCGCGCTCTTCGTCGTTGTAGGCGTAATGTTCCTGTTTGCCCTTCTTGACCTTGTAGAGCGGCGGCTGCGCGATATAGATATGACCCGCTTCGATCAGGTCCTTCATGTGATTGTAAAACAGTGTAAGGATCAGCGTGCGAATGTGCGCGCCATCAACATCGGCATCGGCCATGAGAATAACCTTGCCATAGCGCAGCTTCGTGAGGTCCTGCTGCTCGCCAATACCGACGCCAAGCGCGGTGAAGATATTTCGAATCTCCTCGTTCTCGAGCATCTTGTGCAAGCGCGCCTTCTGCACGTTCAAGATTTTTCCTTTGAGCGGCAGGATCGCCTGGAAGCGCCGGTCGCGACCCTGCTTGGCCGAGCCACCGGCGCTGTCTCCCTCGACCAGATAGATCTCGCAATGCTCCGGATCGTTGATCGAGCAATCGGCAAGCTTTCCCGGCAGCGCGGAGTTCTCCAGCGCGTTCTTGCGGCGAACGATGTCGCGGGCCTTGCGGGCAGCTTCGCGCGCCTCGGCGGCGCGCAGCACCTTCTCGATGATCCGCTTACCAATCGGCGGGTTCTCTTCGAGGAACTGCGAGAGCTGCTCGTTCATGATGCTCTCGACAATGCCCTTCACTTCGGAGTTGCCGAGTTTGGTCTTCGTCTGTCCTTCAAACTGCGGCTCCGGCACTTTGACCGAAATGATAACCGTCAATCCTTCACGGAAGTCATCGCCCGTCAGAGTGATCTTGTCCGACTTGACGAGATTGTTCTTCGTCGCGTAGTTATTCATCGTGCGCGTCAGCGCGGCCTTGAATCCCGCAACGTGCGAGCCACCCTCGTGCGTGTTGATGTTGTTGACGTACGAGAAGAGATTCTCGTTGAACCCATCATTATACTCAAAGCAAATTTCGACAGGCGTCGCATCCCGCTCGCCTTCGATGAAGACCGGCTTGTGGAGCGAGATACGTGTGCGATCGATATGCTTCACGAAGTCGCGGATACCACCCTTTGCGTGGAAGGTCTCTTCTTCTTTCGTCCGCTCGTCGGTGAGCGTGATCGTAACTGCGGGATTGAGGAACGACAGCTCCATCATCCGCTCGCGCAGCACGTCCATGCGCATGGCGATGGACTGCTTGAAGATTTCGGCGTCCGGTTTCCAGCGGACGACCGTGCCGGTCTTCTTCGTCTTGCCGATGACCTTCACATCTTCCAACGGCTCGCCGCGCTCGTACTTTTGGTAGAAGATCTTGCCGTCCTGATGCACTTCGACCTCGCACCACTCCGCAAGCGCGTTCACAACCGACGCGCCGACGCCGTGCAAACCACCAGAAACCTTGTATGCACCCTTATCGAACTTTCCTCCGGCGTGCAGGACCGTCATAACGACCTGCAACGCACTGACACCTTCGCCGGCATGAATCCCGGTCGGGATACCACGGCCGTTATCGGTGACTTCGATCGAGCCATCCTCTTTCAGGATGATGTTGATCTCGCTCGCATAGCCAGCGAGCACCTCGTCGATCGAGTTATCGACGATCTCATAAACGAGATGGTGCAGTCCGCGCGAGGAGACATCGCCAATGTACATCGCCGGCCGGCGACGAACGGCTTCGAGACCTTTAAGTACCTGAATGTCCTCGGCGCCGTATTCTTGCTGAACGTTTGCCATCAATTATGGGGGTAGAGACCGGTGTTGAGCCGGTCAAAATTCGTGTAAAAAATCGGTCGTAATGCTCTCGGATCAGGGGCATGTCCGAGGTGCCCAATGTGAACGCCAAAATCGTTTGAAATCCGCTCAGAATCAACGATTTTTGCCTGTTTCAAGAACACAAAATCGAGGGCTAAGAGTCCCCTAAAGCGGGGCTTTTCAAGTATCTTCTTTGTAGGGTGTAACTTTCTCGACTTTCCGAGGTTATTACTGTATCGTAATCAATCTGGAGACATCCCTATGAAGTCATTTTTGGTGATCCTTTCGTTGTTCGCGGCGCTAAGTTTCCTCTCGTGCCGGACGCAAACCCTCGCACCTGACTCAGAGACTGCGACGATCCGCGGACAAGCGTTCCTTGCAACGAACTGGGGAAATGATCCGCGCAACGGTTACCTTCAGCCCTACGCATTCGCAGGCATCCAGGTTAGCGTGGATAACACTCCCTATGCCTCGGTTACAGATGATAGCGGACACTATGAGTTCAAAACGATCCCGACTGGAACCTACAATGTTCGTTTTTCCAAGCCGGGCTATGGAGATATCAGATGGTTCGGGGTGGAGGTTCAAGGTGGCGGGAATGCTCCGATCTACTGGTCAAGTGAGCAACCGTGGCATAATGTGGTCTGGCCAACGTTATACAAACAATCCGATCTGGTTGCGACATTACAGAGCACTCGCACAATTGACACTGCAATTAGCGGTTACCCAGCGCAATTAAACGTGATCCTTTCAGGCTCGTATCAAGCGTCTTTGCCGACCGATTATTACGAGATGGCCATCTACTTCTCCCACAAGCCAAGCGTCTCGTCAAGACCAGGCGAATATGAGTGGTACACGTTGTGTCATAATGACTCCCCCGATACTGTCCGTAAGACCTTTTCGATCCCGATCAACTTCTTAGGATACCGCCAAGAGGGTTTCAAATCGGGGGATTCAGCATATGTAGCGGTCTACGGGGCTCCATACTACGGCATGGCTCCATACTTCGACTACTACGACCCCACCATAGGTCAGCCTGTGCTCACCTCCTTAAACCAGACCCCGTCACCTGTCATCGGCTTCAAGGTTCCATAACAGAAGTAAGCTTCGTAAGCATGATGGCGAACGGTGGACTCGTGACGCGGAGCTTTGTGAACGAGTGAAGATATTGGAAGCACCTACTTCGGCATAGCTGCCAGAAGTGAGCGGAGGGCGCGTTTGACCTGTTCCGGAGTGCGGAAGACTTTCGAGAGCCGCTTATCTAGCATCACGAACGTGTTTTCCTTCGCCTGCTGGGCGAATCGGTTCGGGCGTGCCTTCGAGTAATCCACGTCGTAATGTGGCAGGAGATCGTCATTCATCTCTGCCTGTTTCTTACTTTGAATTCTTGCTTTCATAGTCTTCCCTCTCCGTTCGATTTGCGCGTCGTGCGCTAATAATTCTCGTTGCGCTTGCTCTGACTGTGAACGATACAAACAGCAATCGCTTCGCTGAGGAAGTTCCGATGATGATCTCTCGCCTCTCACGTAACGAATGCATGGGATCGTCGATAATCATGGCGCCATCGTCGGCAAAAACACTTGCTGCCTCTAAGAATGCAACTCCGTGCTTAGCGAGGTTTATTGCGGCCTTTTTCGGATCCCATTCAAATTCCACAATTCTGAAACGTTCATTCCATCATGGAGCGTTCGGCCTGCCTCCTATGGACTTCACCAAACAACCCCTCCCCGATCTCAACGCCCAGGAATTCGAAGGCGCTACCTTCAAGCAGTGCGAACTCATCGGCACGGACGCGCGCGATGCGAAATTCATTGGCTGCACGTTCGAGGGCTCGACGCTGAGTTCGGTGAAGGTCGATGGCGCGGTGATTCAGGCACACTTCACGAACTCCAAGATCGAAGGCATCAACTTCTTCACCGCGAAGGGGGGGCTGCTCTCGCTTTCGTTCGCGAATTGCCTCATCCGCTACTCCTCCTTTGCTGAACTGAAGCTAAAGAAGATCAAGATCACTGGCTGCACGCTGCAGTTCGTCGATTTCGCAGACACCGATCTGACCGAAGCAGACTTTGCGAATTCAACATTCGAGGATTGCACGTTCCGGAATACGAACCTCACCAAGTCCGACTTCCGCACGGCTCGGGGCTACTCGATCGACCCGCGCCAGAACAAACTCAAAGGCGCGTATTTCGACATTCCAGAAGTACTCGGCTTGCTCGATGCGTTCGATATTGAGATCGGATAGCACAACCGGGCATTACGCCAGGATCTCTCGTGCGTGAGTAACTGCGTCTTCCAGGGATGCGTGGATATTCGCTTCGCCGATGAGTTCGAAAAGACCTGCTCGCTGGGCGGCGACGAGCGGCTGTGCATGGAGTTCGGTGAGCAGCAATGCCGAGCGGTGTACCATCGCGCGATGGTGCAAATCTCTCAGAACTTTCAGCCCACTGGCATCGATGGCGAGCACATCGGCCATGCGAAGGACGAGCACCTTCGGAAATGCGTGCAGCGAGTTGATCGTCTCGGCAAATTGCTCGGCCGCGCCGAAAAACAGCGCGCCACTCACATCGAAGATCATCACGCCTTCCGGCAGAGGCAGCTTTACTGGCCGGGCGGCATCGGTTTCGGTTTGCGGTTCTTCAAGTTCGGTGGTGAATGGCCGCACATTCGTTACCTGCGCCATGCGGTGCATGAAGAGGAACGCCGCGAGCACCATCCCGACCTCCACCGCGACCGTGAGATCGACCAGCACTGTAAGCAGGAAGGTCGCGAACAAGACCGCAAGGTCGCTCTTCGGCGCGCGGAATACTTCGGCGAATGCCCGCCACTCGCTCATGTTGTACGCGACTACGACGAGGATCGCCGCAAGGACCGCCAGCGGGATTTTCGAGGCCAGATGCCCGAGCAAGAGCATGATCAGCAGCAGCGTGATTGCGTGGACGATGCCTGCCACCGGTGTGCGCCCGCCCGATTTGACGTTCGTTGCAGTGCGGGCGATCGCGCCCGTTGCGGGAATTCCGCCAAACGCAGCCGATCCGATATTCGCTATTCCCTGCGCAATAAGCTCCATATTCGAGCGGTGCTTGGAGCCGATCATGCCGTCGGCCACGACCGCCGATAGCAGCGACTCGACCGCCGCAAGGATCGCAACCGTGAAGATGGAGGGCGTCAGCTCCTTGATTGCCGCGAAGGTCACATGCGGCATGTGCGGGTGCGGCAGCATGTTCGGGATCGCCCCAAATCGCGAGCCGATCGTCTCGACCGGAATGTTGAAAAGCGCTACGGCGGCAGTCGAGACCACCAGCGCGATGAACGGAGATGGAATCGTCTTATTGATGCGTGGCCACAGGATGATGATCAGAAGCGTCAGAACCGCAACTCCGAGCGCGTAGAAATTGACCTGGCCAAAACTCGAGAGGTAGAGCGCCCACTTCCCGAGAAAGTGCGCAGGCGGATTGGCGAAGTTCACTCCGAGGAAATCCGGGATTTCCGAAGTGAAGATGATGACCGCAATCCCGCTCGTGAATCCGATTATCACCGGTGCGGGGATATACTTGATCGCGGTCCCAAGCTTCGCAAGACCAAAAAAGACCAGCACGATCCCGGCAAGGAAGGTCGTGATGATGAGGCCATCGATTCCATATTTCTGGACGATGCCATAGACGATGATGACGAATGCCCCCGTCGGCCCGCCGATCTGAACGCGGCTGCCTCCGAGTACCGAAACAAGAAACCCTGCCACCACCGCCGTGATGAGGCCTTTATCCGGGGTGACGCCACTCGCAATGGCGAACGCGATCGCCAGTGGCAGCGCGACGACGCCGACGATCACGCCAGCGCCCAAATCGCGCCCGAAGGCCTTACGATCGTAGCCCGAAAGAGTGGTAAAGAGTTTTGGTACGAACAATGGTGTGAGAATTACGAGCTTGAAGCCCGGCGCATCTTAACTCCCTCAGGCCACGTGCAATTCCGATTACCGTGTGTTTCTTTTCGATTTCTTATTGTTTGAGGAAATCATTCTACCCTTCTTGTGGATGTTCAGGTATGTTCATCTTTCAGACCACCAGCAACACACGTGTGATGAAAAACTATCTCGCTGTTCCGCTCGGTCTTCTCATTGCGTTCTCCTTCGCTGACTGCACGAATACGGTCGTGGAAACAGTGATCGTGCATGACACCATCCCATCGGGTCCCGCGATGGTCCGATTCATCTCGATGATGTCGGATGGCAGCGATTTCAATCTCAAACTCACTTCGAGCGTCGATGCTCCGGTCTTTGCTTCGACGTTGACCGTCTCAAAGACCACGTATCTTCCGCTCGTTCCCGATTCAGACGTGCATTACTATTGCTTCAGCGCAAAGACCGGAAAATTGCTCGATTCTATTCCGATCGCCGGCTCTGTGCTGAAGGACGCAAGTGTCAACAGCTTCGCGCTCTTTTATCACGATAGCACCCCGACTTCTCCTCCCAGGATGCAGTTTGCCGGAGGCGGCAACAATGACTCCGGCAAGTACCGGCCGGTTCACCAAGGATATGCGAAGCTTAGGCTTATCAATGGCGTCAGGTCATATCCAGCATCGCGAGCAATCGTGAATATCGACATTGATACCGTCACGAATACTCTAACGGCTGTCGCGGAGCCCGAAATGAGCGACTACATGCCAGTCCAGACCGGAAATCACAAGCTCATCATCAGCGATATAGAAACCCAAGAAGTACTTTGGTCAGGCTTTCAAATCTTCGATCAAGGCGGATTCTATACCGCACGATATATCGGGGTTCATGGCGACACGACCCGTCCCGACCGATTGATTGTTGACACCCAGTAACCGTGCAATACTCCCGGTTCATCGCAGCGCGGTATCTGACTGCCGAACGCCGAGCGCGTGCTTCTGCCGCCAAGCCGGAGGACCGGGCGGAGCGCCGCTTTGTCTCAACAATCGTCTTGATCGCTGCCGGCGGCGTAGCGCTTGGCGTTGCCGCCCTTGTGGTTACGCTCTCTATTCTTTCCGGCTTCGAGCAAACACTGACCAATAACGTGCTCGGCTTCACCTCCGATGTCGAGATTACATCGTACGGCAATCATCCACTCCCGGATTTTCCCGGCACGACGCGCTTCCTCCGCCAGCGCGTCCCGGAAATTCGCTCAATGACCCCCTTCGTCGAGCGCGAAGCGATCCTCCGCTCGCCACGCGGCGTCGCAGGCATCATTCTGAGGGGGCTTCCGCTTTCCGACACAAGCGCGCTGGTGCGGCATCGCATAGTACGGGGGCATGATTTCGCTGCGTCATCTCAGGACTCGCTATCCCCCATTCTCGTGAGCACCGGCCTTGCGGAATCGCTGCACGTCGATACCGGCAAAACCCTGGCTGCCATCCGAATGAACGAGAGGCTCCGAACGCGGGAGGATATTCTCGCGAATCTTATGAAGTTTCGTGTCATCGGAATCTACTCGACAGGGATGACGCAATACGACAACTCTGTCGCCTTCACCACCCTGCCGGCAGCGCAAGCATTCAACGGGCTCAGCCCAACGCAGGTCACCGGCTACGACATTCGAACCGCCTCGATCGAGCAGGCGAATCCCGTCGCACGGAAGATCGGACGGATTCTGCGATACCCCTACTTTGCGCGAAGTGTCTACGATGTCTATCCCACAATCTTCGCATGGATCGACTTGCAGAAGAAGCCGATTCCGATCATTCTGGGCCTCATCATTTTAGTCGCGACGTTCAACGTCGTCTCAACGCTCTTGCTGATTGTGATCGAGAAGACGCACTCCATTGGCGTCCTCAAAACGCTGGGCGCAACAATGGGTGGCATCGCCAGGATCTTTGTCACGGAAGGCATGACGATCGCGATCTTTGGTAC
>JADGPZ010000208.1 GCA_017882165.1 Candidatus Kapaibacterium sp. | reverse complement strand
ACACGCTCGACATCTCCCGCCTTCCCGCCGGCGTCTATTACGTGAGCGATGGTGGCAGCACCAATGGTGCGCCGCGCCGCGCGCGGTTTGTGAAGGAGTAGCCTGCACGCGACCGTTCGCGCTTCTGTTATGCTCTCGCATGGCAGAGGCCACGAAACCGAAAGCGACTCACACCATAGCGCGCGTGGAGGATACTCCCGAGTCGGCGCTGGCGTGGGCTATTCAAGTGCATGAGCCTCCGCGTCCCGACATATCGGCGCGGAAAGAACTTGCTGCGGCGCTCAAGTCTATTCCCCGACTTGGCGCGAAGAAGATCGACGCGCTGATCGAGGCGGGTTTCGAGACGCCGGAAGACCTCGCGTCTCATTTCCCCGGACGCTATCTCGATGCGCGCGAGTTGGTACCGCTCAAAGATTTGCGCAAGTATCTGATGAAGCCGGTCAGCGTGCGCGGGCGCGTACTCTCTGCCACGCTCGTTCCGGGACGCCATCGCGCGCGCGCGGTGATCGTGCTGCAGGACGAGTCCAGCAGCGGCGTGCACGGTTTGCTGCAACTGGTCTATTTCGATTTTCCCGAGTGGCGTGCGAAAAGCTTCCAGTGGGGGCAGCAGTATCTCGTTGCCGGATACGTCGGCATGTATCGCAACGCGCTGCAAATCGTGCAGCCGCCGTTCGTCGAGCATTTGGAGAAGCCGGAAGAGTTTATCGCGGGCCAGATGCTGCCGCTCTACTATCTCTCGAGCAATCTTCGCAAAGCCGGTTTTCGCGACAAAGCATTTCGCGACATCATCCATGCCTCGGTAAAATATTGCGAAGCACAAGGACGCTTCCGCGAAATTCTTCCGCGCGAGATTCTGGATCGCGAGTCACTCATTGGCCGGCCTGATGCAATACTCGAAGTTCATCATCCGCAAAGTCCTGAGCGATTGGAAGAAGCACGCCGGAGACTCAAGTACGAAGAAGTCTTCTTCCTCCAATTGCGTCTTGCTGTCGAACGCCGTCGCGTGCGGAGCGCGGCGAAGTCCGTTGCAAAGATCGATGTGTCACGATTGCTATCTGCGATGGATGGGCAGCAGGTGATTGATCCCGGCCCAGCCGAACAGCTTCTCTTGGCGTTGCCCTATAAGTTGACCGGCGATCAGAAGAATTCGCTGCGCGATATTCTGAACGATATGTCGAAGGCCGGTGGCCGCACCTATCCGATGAATCGCTTACTGCAAGGTGATGTCGGCAGCGGCAAAACAATAGTCGCGCTGCTGGCCATGCTGGCCGCGATCGAGCAAGGCTACCAGTGCGCGTTCATGGCGCCGACCGAAGTGCTCGCGCAGCAGCACTATGCAACGCTCACAAATCTGCTGAAGGATACCTACATCAACACAGTTCTGCTCGTCGGCAAACAAGCCGCGAAGTTACGGAAGAACACACTCAACGCCATCTCCAGCGGCGAAGCACACATTGCCATCGGCACACATGCCCTGATCGAGAAAGGCGTCCGCTTCGAGCGGCTCGGATTTATCGTCACCGATGAGCAACACCGCTTCGGTGTCGCGCAGCGGAAAGCGCTGATTGACAAATCCTTCCAAGAAAAGGATGAAGGCGGAGGGATGAAGGATGAAGGCATGTTCCCCTCATCCTTCATCCCTCATCCTTCATCCCTGCCCGCTGTGACGCCGGATGTTCTTATCATGAGCGCCACGCCCATCCCCCGCACGCTCGCGCTTACGCTGTATGGCGATATGGCCGTGAGTACGATACGCGAGATGCCGGCGGGACGCAAGCCGATCAAGACCATGCTCCTCTTCGAGCATGATCACACGAAGATCTATGAAGCGGCGAAGAAGCGCATTCGCGAGCGGAAGGAGCAGGTGTTCATCGTATATCCACTGCGGGAGAAGTCCGAGAAGGTCGATTCCGAAGCAGCGGAGAGGGCGTATGAGGTTCTGCGAGAGGGCGAGTTCAAGGATTTCCGCGTGGGACTCGTGCATGGCAAGATGTCCGGCGCAGATAAGCAAGATGTGATGCAGAGATTTCGCGACCACGCATTCGATGTGCTCGTGGCAACGACGGTGATCGAAGTCGGAGTCGATGTGCCGAATGCGACGGTGATGATTATCGAGCACGCCGAGCGATTCGGACTCGCGCAGCTCCACCAGCTTCGCGGACGCGTGGGTCGCGGCAGCGCGGACTCGGCGTGTGTGCTGGTCGCAAGTGAGAAGCTCTTCATGGAAGAAGGGATGGAGACAAGCGATCAGATCGAGGCCGCTTCCATCGCGCTCGAACGTTTGAACACATTGGTCGCAACTTCGGATGGCTTCGAGATTGCGAAGGCCGATCTGGCATTGCGCGGAACTGGAGAAATTCTCGGCGTCAAGCAATCCGGCAAAGTGATCCTCAAGATGGCGAACCTGACGCTGGACACCGCGATCGTCGAGCAGACGCTGCACGATGCCGATGCGCTCGTGCATGAGGACCCTGAACTACGCGCTCCGGGCCATGCCGCGACGCGCGAGGAATTCCTGCGACTGTACCGCGATGCCGAATCCTATCTGCACGTCGGGTAGTATTTTCGTGTGATTCTTGTGCTCGAATTGCGTTAGGCTACTGCCATGCTCTTGACTCGCTGGAAAAAGCGACTGTTTGTGTGCCTGATCCTTTGCCTGATCGGGCTCGCGGTGCTGCTTTGCTCGCAACACCGTTTGCGCCTCATCGCGGGTTCGTTCGTGCCGGTCGATTCGGTGGAGGCATTGCAGGCGGCACCGCTCGCAAATGCAGCGATTCGATTCCCGGCTGTGACGCCAAGCGCGTTGTTTCCCCGGCCCGATGCCGATGACGCGATCGCGATCCTTCGCGCATTCGATAACTCGCATGCGCCGCCTGTTGGTGACGCGCTTCCAATCGTCGACGATCCCGACACCTGCCTGCGCGCACTCCGGGAGTCCCGGCCCATCCATTGCTACAACGTCGATATCGGCGCGACGCACATGCTCGCCCGGTTCGGGTTCTATGTCCGCTTATGGGACCTCACCGGTCAGGAAGGACTCGGCGGGTTTGGACACAATCTCATCGAGATCTGGGATGTGCCGGCCAGCGCATGGCGCGCGATCGACCCATACTATCATTGTTACTTCACACGTGGCGCGAGCGACACATTGATCGGCTTTGCGACGCTTCGGCGTGCGCTGCTTGCCGGCGATACATCGCTCCGCGCCGTCCGATACTTCGAGTATCCGAACGAGCGGACACTGCTGCGCGTGATCGAAGAGCTGCGCTTTCTCGCGCCCGGCGCGATGCTCCACGCGAACAATGATTTCTCGTGGCGCTACCGGCACCGGTACGACGGCCTCATGCCACTCGCGCCCGCGCTCGACCGGCTGCCGCTCCGCGTCTCGCGCGGCGCGCGGACGCTTCTCATGGGTTCCAACGATACCCGCTATATCGTGCAGGACGCAGCGAGTCCGCACTACCCGTTTGGCCTGCTCCGCAGCGCAGCCTGGCTGCTCGGTTTGGGTGCAATAGCGAGTGGACTTCTTCTCATTGCAGTGGCCATCCGGTCGCAGCTTGGCGGAAGGCACTCTTCGCTTCGGCGTCCGGTTGACCCAGCTTCACCCTAACACCACTATTCGCACCGGGATATGAAAAAACTCGCACTCGCATCGGTTATTGCATTTCTCTTCGTGGCTCCGCTCGTGGCCCCTCTGGCGGTACCGCAGGCCCGCGCACAAACCCCGTTTGAAGGGACGGCCACGTGGTCCATGTCCATTCCGCAATTGGACGAGGAGAAGCACGAGATGACGATGAACATCAAAGGCCAGCAGCTCGAGATTGAAGTCGATCTCGGCGCGCAGGGCGGCATCAAGACCATCGTCGATCACGACAAGAAGAAGATTTACGTCGTTATGTCGGCAATGAAATCGGGAATGGTGATGGACTTGCCGAGCGATTCAGCCGCGAAGACGATGACGAAGGAAGTTATCGAGATCAAACCGACAGGCCAGAAGGCGATGATCGCAGGGCATCCGGCCGAAGAATATGTCGTGCATACCGCGAAGGCCGATGTCTCGATGTGGGCGAGTGCCGATTTCCCGAAGGACGTGCGCGATGCGTTCAGTCGTGCAATGACAACGCAACCTGGACAAGATGCTGCCCAGGTGAGCGCATTTCGTCAGTTCGCGCAAAAGGGTCTGATTCCGATCAAGATTGTCACGAAGAATGGCGACGACATTGCGATGAGCATGGAGTTTGTCAAGCTCGAACAGAAGAAGCTCGACGACAGTCTTTTCGTAGCGCCGAAGGACATTAAGTTCACCCCCATGCCGGCGGGGATGGGCGGCGGAACGGACTAAATTTGTCTGAACCATGAATTTATGAGATTGTGAAGATTAGCAGGATGAAGCAATGACCCCATCTCAGTAATCGCTCAAATCTCATAAAATCAAGGTTCAGATTGTATCGTGGTTCGCACAATTGTTTAAGAATAAGGCCCTCCT
>JADGPZ010000092.1 GCA_017882165.1 Candidatus Kapaibacterium sp. | reverse complement strand
CCGCAGGAAGCAATTCGCTCGACGAAAGCCGGAAGATCGGCTCGCCACCCACAATTCCAAGTAGCACAAGCACCGCACCCGGCAACAGCAAACTCAACACGGCCCGCGGCTCGGAGAGCCAGCCTTGCGATAGATGAACGCTACGGGACTGCTCGCGCATCACCATCAGGACGACCACGGCCAACAGCAGGAATACAAGTGCGTGGAAGAATGCAACGATGAGCAAGCCGATGCTAATGATCCAAAACGCGAAGCTATGGGGACGGTCCTGTGAAAGAAAGAACGCGAGAACCCAAACGGCCACCGTCTCAGCGAGCAATAGTGGCAACGCCCCGCTAAACCAGCTCCCGCACATCACGAGGACGGGAATCAGGAGATAGACCGCAATATCCCGAACGTGCAGCACCCGGAACAGCATGACGATCCCGAACCCGCGCAAGAAGATCGCGCCGAATGTCAGAAGAAGTCGAGTCGCAATCTCGCCGGACATGACCGATGTCATGATGGCGCTCAGAAGCGGCGCACCGATATTTGAGGCTGGATAGGGTATGAGTTTCAGTCCATCGACGAAGTGTCCCGCAAGGTGCGCTCGAACCAACTCCGCCTGTAGCGCCCACAGTCCCGCATCGAGTGGAAGATACTTGAAGAGGAACGCCCACAACGCAAGCGCAAAAAGGATCGTCGTTACGACGGTCCTCGCGCGGCGCTCGCCAAGGCCAGTGGATTCTTCAAGCATCTTGAAAGTGCTAAAGTCCTGAAGTGCTAATGTGCTGAGTTGCCTATTCTCCTGAAGAAACAAAGGTCCGTCTTGCCGTGTACTCAGCACTTAGCACTATCCCATTGGAATGTGCAACTGGTGTTTTTGTGCTTCCTCTCGCGCCGTCTCATACCCCGCATCGGCATGACGAAAGAGTCCCATAGCGGGATCATAATTCAACACGCGTTCGAGCCTGCGGTCGGTCTCGGCCGTGCCATCGCAAACGACCACCATTCCGGCATGGATGGAATTACCGATGCCGACTCCTCCGCCATGATGCAGCGATATCCACGTCGCACCGCCAATGGCATTCATCGCAAAATTGAGAATGGGCCAATCGGCAATCGCATCACTGCCGTCCTTCATCGCTTCGGTCTCCCGGTTCGGACTTGCAACAGACCCGGTGTCCAGATGGTCGCGCCCAATTACAATCGGTGCTTTGATCTTCCCTTCCCGTACCAAACGGTTGAAGAGCAGACCCGCGTTCGCGCGATCTCCCATGCCAAGCCAGCAAATCCGTGCGGGCAAGCCTTGAAATTGAATGTGCTTCTGAGCGAGCGGAATCCACCGATGAAGGGTCGGGTCATCAGGAAACAGCTTCAACAGTTCTCGGTCAGTCAGCAAGATGTCCTCTGGGTCTCCGGACAACGCGACCCAACGGAAAGGTCCCTTCCCTTCGCAGAAGAGCGGTCGAACATACTCCGGCACGAAGCCAGGAATCTCAAACGCATCAGACACGCCATTCGCTTGGGCTTCTCCGCGTATGTTGTTACCGTAGTCAAATGCGATGGCACCACGGCCTTGCATTGCGAGCATCGCTTCAACGTGGGTCACGATCGAGCGGCGCGCTTCGGCCATGTAGTGTTCAGGGTCGCTCACACGAAGTTCGTCCGCCTTCTGCTTCGAGTAACCCGAAGGGTAATATCCATTCAGGACATCGTGCGCGCTGGTCTGATCGGTCACAATATCCGGTGTGAACCCGCGCCGGACAAGCTCGGGGTGAACTTCGGCGGCGTTGCCCACGAGTCCAACAGTGACTGCTTCGCGATGCTCTTTGGCCTGGGTGATAATCTCCAGCGCTTCGTCAAGGTCGAACACGATCTTATCGCAGTAGCCCGTTTCAATTCTCTTGCGAACGCGTGCCTCGTCCACTTCAACCGCAAGCATGGCTGCTCCGGCCATCTTTGCCGCGAGCGGCTGTGCGCCGCCCATTCCACCAAGACCAGCGGTAAGCACGATGCGTCCTTCCAGCGAACCACCAAAGTGCTTATTGGCGCACGCGACAAACGTCTCGAATGTGCCTTGTACGATGCCTTGACTGCCGATGTAAATCCAGCTTCCTGCGGTCATCTGACCATACATCGTGAGACCGAGCGCTTCCAAGCGGCGGAACTCGTCCCACGTCGCCCAGTGCGGCACGAGCTGCGAGTTGCTGATGACGACGCGCGGCGCATCTGGATGCGTGCGAAGAACGCCCACCGGCTTGCCCGACTGCACGAGCAGCGTCTCATCACTCTCAAGCGTCTTGAGTTCGCGAATGATCGCATCGTAGCATTCCCAATTCCTTGCGGCGCGGCCCGATCCGCCGTAGACCACCAACTCTTCGGGGCGTTCGGCCACGTCCGGATCAAGATTGTTCATCAGCATCCGCATCGCCGCCTCCTGCTGCCAGCCCTTGCAGGAAAGCTCGCTGCCGCGTGGCGCATGAATCGCACCGGCACGCTTGCGTGTCCATTTTACAGTCGCGGCTTCTACAGCGAGTTCTTCGAGCACGTCAAATATCTCCAAGTTGGGGTCTGATCACGATCTCTTCCATCATCGCGCGAGCCGGCTCTTTCATGGCAGCTCCGATTGCCAGCGCGATGTCTTCCGGCTGCATCATGCGATCGTGATATTTCTCACGATCTTCGGCGAGCCAAATATCGGTCTCGGTCGCACCGGGGAAAACAGCAATGACGCGAACTCCGTGCGCGCGCGCTTCCTCGCGGAGGGCATTTGTGAAACCGAGTGCTGCATATTTACTGGCAACATAAGCAGCGCCATTCTTGTATGCTTTGATGCCCGCAATGGAAATGATCTGAATAATGGCGCCGGAACCGCGCTCATACATCGCCGGCAGCACTTCTCGCGAAGTCAGGAACATCCCGCGCGTATTCGTGGCAATGACCGAATCGAACTGCTCTGCGGAAGTCTCTGTGAAGGTCGTCCACGGCGAAATCCCGGCCGCGTTGATGAGAACGCTCGGAGCAGCGCCGAATTCCTGTGTAATCGAGCGATACGCCTTTCTGACTTCGTCCTCGCTCTGCACATTGCATGGGAATACACTCGCAGTCACACCTTCCTTCGCTAATTTGGACCGAGCGGCTTCAAGCGCGTCACGGTTGCGCGCTGTCAAGGCAATCCGATAGCCCTCGCGCCCAAGCGCTTGAGCACAAGCGAATCCGATTCCGCGCGAGGCGCCGGTGATCCAGGCAATGCTATCGCCCACGATGGGTTGCTTATCCATTACAGCAAAAATACGGCGGCATTAGAAGTTTGCTCGGACTTCTGCCCGCGCGTTGTGGATCGTCACCCGTTCCCCTACCGTCCCGAGCGCATCGCCAGCGGCGTTGCGGCCATCGTAGGAGAGCGTCGCAATAATGCCTGTTCCGAACTGATAATCGAGCGCCAGCCGCCAGAGCCAGGTAATCCCAATCGAACGGCCATTCGTCAGCGCGTACGGCAGTGTTAGAACATCGCTCGGCGCCTCGGAGAACGTGAGTTCATCGCGCTCGATCTCACCACGCAAACGCGCTCGCGTTTCGAGCGCGTAGCTGGAGCGCAACGTAAATGCGTCCGCAAGAGCGGTGAGTTCGGGAACGAAGCTGTGCTCAACCGCTCGGGAAAGCTCGATCCGTGCCCCATAATCCAGCATAGAGCCAATGGGATGATAGCTGATGTCCGAAGTCACCGCAAGTTGCGATGTACTGTGTGGACGGACGACGGATAGCGTGTCGCTGGTTGCCTCATCGGTGGTCGAGGTCACTGTTGTCTCGCTCGAAAGCTCGAACCAGGGACGAAATCGCGCGCGTACCGATCGCTCGGCAAGGAATGTCCGTTCGAGTCCGGTATTATACTCCGCCGCCGAACGCCGCTCGCGGTAGTGCAGCCTGTATGACTGGGCCGGATCGTTCTCGAGCAGGTTGAAATCCTGCTCGGCTTCGAAAAGGCCATTGATGGTGGTCGAGTCATTCCTGAAGTGGGAGAGCCGGAAGAAGTAGATGTCATTCGGGTTGGGATCGCGGCTTGTCTCCTCGATGCGAAGGAATGACTCGCTCGACACGGCGCCAATCATACTTGCCCATAGACTTGAGGTTGACTGAAGTCCAAAGAGATCGCGGGGGGCAAGTCGCAAACGGAAGCTCGATCGCAGATCGGTCGTCGGATAGAGCTGCTCGGTCGGAATGGTGATGAGAATGAAGTCACCCTGATCCGTATAGCGCGCAGGCGCAAACTCCTCGGGATCGGGCTTACCATTGTGATTCATGTCACCAATGTAGAAATAGCCGCCAAGACCCTTCTGAACCGGCAAAAAGATGCGTTCCTGCCGCGCCGTCCGCTCGTTCGAAATCTCATATAGCGCTTCCACGCTAAGCCCTTGCGAAGCCAGTGCATAACGTGGCTCGAAGCGTAAGAGCAACGTCGATTGATTGCCGCCATTAGCGGCGTAAGAGATCGAGTCCTTGTAGGTCTTTTCGCGCACCGTGAGATCGAGCGTCGAACTGAACCCGCCGAGACTTGTCAGCGCGGCTGTCGCGCGAAGAGTCTTTGCATCGCTGATGGAGACCAGGTGTCCCGAACGGGCACTGTCCTCGGTTCGCAGATCGTACTCGCCTCCAAGGCTGAGAATGTTGCCGAGGCGGATTTGTATGAGTGGGCCGATCGTCTCATATCGAAAACTTTGCGCCGTCAGCGAGTCGGCCGGTGTGCCGGGCAGCTCGAATGGAGTCGCCGTTTTCGATTCAAGCCCATATCGCGCGCCGAGCGTGAGCGCATTCCTGCCCAGGCGCATGGTCTTCGAAAGTTCACCCGAAAGCCGATTCCAGAACGCCTGCTCGTGCTGCGATGAATCGTCCGTCGGTAGCTGCTCGATGCTCGCAGCGATGTGTGGCATGATGCCGGTGTCCTCAAAGATTTCCGCGCGGCCGAAGAGCCTCGTCGACGCGAATTCGAGATCGCGGCGTTCAAGTGAGCCGTAACCGCCCTCAAGCCTCAGCGCGCGGAACGGCCGCAGAACGAGCGTAGCCTCGCGATTGAGTTCGCTTGTGGGCGTGCTTTGAGCGAACGTTGTCGCGTTGGTCGCGTCGTTGCCATATTGTCGCTCGAACTCTGCGTCTTGAATGCGGTCGATCGGAGTGAATTGCTTTCCAACAAATCGCTCGGTAGCCTTCAACTCCGTGTACCCAAGCACGGGAAGCGTATCGGCAAAGAGAGCACCGGCGCGGTACGCATTGTCCGTGATGGATGGCATCGCGGCGAAGCGGTTCGGAACGAGCGCGCTCGAAGCAAACTCGCCGGTGAATTTCAGCGTCTTCGTTACACGCAGATTGCCGCTGACAGCCATGACTTGATGTAACTCGGGTAACGGCAAGAATGATAGCGTATCGTAATCACCGAAGCCGCGGCCCACAAACTGGTACTGCCCGATCGAGAGCCGTGTATATGCTCCGCGGCCTGTCCCGGCATAGCCAAAGCTGACATTGTAGAACGCTTTCAGCGTGTCGAACGGGTCGTAGCGATAGATCACTATGCGCCCACTATCGGCCACCGTATCTACTCGCACATAGCTGCCAAGGGCGCGGCCCGTCGAACTTACCCCGACAAACGTAACGGCAGACTTGGATGCCAAATCGGGATTATTACCAGCTCGTGAAAGCAGCGCACGGTCGCTATCCGAAAGCGTGAGATCGAGCGGCGCATCCTGATTATCGCCTTCGCGCAGATAGGTTGTCGAAAGCTGCAATGCGCCATCGAGAAGCTGCGCTTTGCCATTCGCTGCAAGCAGCGAGCGGCTGTATTGCTGCGTCGAATACTCAAAGTCGATCGTGATCCGCGAGTCCGAGGTGATGAGCCGACGCGGTTGAAAGCGAACTTCGCCGAGGGCGTAGTCGATGATGTAGTCGTTCTTCTCGCCGCGCGTTTCAAGCACACCATCGACATAGATGTGCTCGGTACCGGCCACAATGATGATCGCCCGTTCGCCATTCTTACCGGCCAAACGATATGGTCCTTGGTACGCCTCCTGACCTTGGAATGTGTTGGAAGTGAATTGTCCCCGAGGCGATGCACCGGCAATGGTCACAGAGCCTTCATCGATCATGGCGGATGCCTCGGCGCCAATGAGCTTGCGGGAGATCACATCGAACGTACTCTGGCTGAACGCTTTGAACGCATCATCGGGGCCGCCGGGCGGAGCCGGCAATTGGTGAGGACGTATTGGGTCCGTTGGCGAATTGAGATCGAGCACGAAATCGCCGAGCGTGGAAGTGAAATGCTCCCCAGCTTTGATCTTGATAAATACTTTGTCGATCTCGTTCAGCGTCTGGGTTGTGCCTTCTGGTTGGATGGGTGTCTGCTCCTCCGTCAGGGCGCCAGTAATATTGACATCTTTCGCAATGTCGCCAGAGAACTGCAAATTGAATCCACTCGTAAGGCCAAGATCGCGATTCGAACCTGCCTGAAAGCCTCGGCTGATCGAGCCGGACTTCTGAAAATTGTTGAGAATGTCTGCGCGATTCTCAGCCGGCTCCACAGTTGTGATACGCTGCGGCGCGCGACCCGACGTGTCGAACAGCGCCTGAAGACTATCCGATGCAGCCGTGCGATCTAATCCATGCCGAGCGAAGTCGAGCGGCAATGCAATTGGTAGCGCAAAATACTTGATTGTAATCGTAACAGACCCGCCGCGCGAGGCATTGACAGGAAAGAGAACGCTCCGAAGCGACGGAGCAAGCAGAACTGAACGATGAAGCGTGTCAATCACAAAGTCAACCCCAACGCGCAACTCGGCTGTCGAATCGAGCCTCACCCGGAGCGTTGAGTAATCCGGGAAATTATCGGGCAGAGTGATAACGGAATCGGCCGGAGATCGGAGCGCAACCGTCACCGTCCGCGATTGCGACCGAACCGGAACCGCCGTCAGAAACGAAAAGACAACAAGAGCAAGGGTGAGGGCAATGAGGAATGAGGAATGAGGAATGAAAAGGTTTAGCTTTCCCCACATTCCTAATTCCTCATTCCTCATTTCTAATTTCTTCGTCCTAATTCCTGATTCGTCCTCCATGGATTTTGCCACGGATGACGACGGCGAACTCCCCCTTGAATGGCCGGGCGCGAAATTCCTCACGCAATGCTAAGAGCGTCCCACGGTGGAGGCGTTCCTTTTCCGTGGTCAATTCTAAAGCCACACACGCTTCCCTGCTCTCACCGAATCCGGTCACAAGGTCGTCCAGAAGCTGCGGAAGCCGGTACGGTGCTTCAAGGAGGATGATCGTCTCGCTTCGCGCCGCCAGCTCTTTGGCACGTTTCAGGCGGTCCGCTTTTTCGCGCGGCAGCATACCCGCGAAAAGGAAACTGCTGCTCTCGAACCCGCTCACGGCCAGCGCCGCAAGGATACTCGACGCACCCGGCACAGCCGTGACGCGAATGCCGTCCTTGATTGCAAGCCTCACCAAATGCTGCCCCGGATCGGCCACGAGCGGCGTTCCGGCATCCGAGATCAGGGCCAGGTCCTTGCCGGATCGGAGCAGTTCGAGTGCCTCCGAGCTTGCGGTCTTCTCCGTGTGTTCGTTGAGCGGAAGCAACCCCTTCTCCAGCTTAAGATCGTGTAGCAACCGGCGCGCCGGCTTCATGTCTTCGCAGAGCACCAGGGAGACGCTTCGCAGCGTCTCGATTGCGCGAAGGGTGATGTCGCCAGTGTTGCCGATGGGTACGGAGACGAGGTAGAGTGTTGCCACAGCCCCACAAATTAGAATGTGTGGTATTTCGTTCGTCGCGACGTGCGAGATTCTGTGTTTTCCAGAATGAGCACGATTACAGCGGTATTTTTGAAGAAGAAACATCATAACGTGGCAGGTATATTTGGAATCTACGACTCGACGGGCGCTCGCGATCTTCACGCGGATGCCACCGTATTGCTGCACGCGGCACAGCAAGGATTCAATCATCCGCACGCCACACATCACTTCGAGCACTCCGTGATTGGCTGTGCCGTACCCCATCACTACTCGAACACCAAGTGGCCGATCATCTCGCGTGATGGCCAGTATGCTCTCGCGGTGTTTGGCGAGATCTATCTGCCGGATGGCACGCCCCTTCGGAATAACAATTTTGATGATGGATTCCTGCGGCCATTCCTCGAATCAGGTGTCGATTTTGTCCGCGAATTGGGTGGCAACTTCAATCTCGCCCTGATGTGTGCGGACGAGTGCTACGTGGTTAACGATGCTTTCGGAACATTCCCAGCGCACTACTCTGCGGCAAACAGGCAGTTTGCGTTCTCAACCCAAATGCTGCCACTACACAGGCTCAACCCGGATAAAGGTATTGACGAGAAGGCTCTTTTCGAGCACCTCGCACTCTCGCAGAGCCTGAGTTCGAGGACCATGTTCCGAGACGTTCGACGTCTCGCTCGCGGTACGATCCTGCAATACACTCGGTCGGGAATCAAGACCTCGGAGTATATCAACCGAAGGTTTCATCCGTCCGCGAGTGTCATGCCAGAGTTGGAGACGGTTTACGCTTCCGTTGGGACTGCCATCGAGCAGAGTGCGAACTACCCTCGTGTGACTGCGGCCCTCAGCGGTGGGTTTGACAGCCGAATGACCTGGAGCGTGTTGCTTGCGCGCAGTTTCGCTTCGGATGTCGTCGCCAGCACCCACGGTCTGCCAAACTCGCGAGATATGATGATCGCAGGCCGAATTGCGGATGGATTAGATTTACGAGCGGATCGAATCGCGATCACAAAATCCGATCTCGCTGATTTTCCACGTTCATGGCGGCAGTTCGTTGAGATCACAGAAGGGCACCATCCTCTTTCCCAAATCTTCGCCCACCACGCGATGAGGCTGTTGGGTGAACGCTTTTCCGTTCTAATCGACAGTTATGGCGGGGTACTCTATCGACGGCAGATCAAAAAAAGAGTGGAGCCCTCCATCGGCCCACAAAGAGAACTTGTCCCACAAATTCTGCGGTATGAACTCACAGCCCTCGCAACCTCTGGCCTGCTCAACCCAATCGCTCAGCAGGAGATGTACCGGTACTCGCTTGATGGACTTAGGGAGTATTATGCGGGAATCGAGAGCGTTGCAACAATCGGAGACAAGTTCGATTTGTTTTATGCCGATCAGACGGCCGCACTTCGCGATTGCTTCTCCGCCGCACATCAAATGAACTTCATCGGAGTGCTGCAACCGCTCCTCAATCGCCGTGCATTCGATGCAATTCGTCGGATACCAGGTGCGGTCCGGCGAAGAGAAGGAATCCACAAGTATGTGATTCACCGTGCCGATCCACGACTCGAACGCTACGGCCTCGACTATAGCGGCTATCCGGCGCCCTATCGTGGATTCTCGCAGTTGCGATTTGCGGGACCGGCCATCGACCGTGCGCTGAGAATCGCCTCACGGCCGTTGCCATTCCTGCGCGGAAGCGCCGTGCGGCGCCCGGCGATGGATACCAGAGGCGTTCTGGAACCGGGTCTCAAACTCGCAACGGATATACTCCTTACGCCTCATCCTATCTTTGATCCTCTCGTGAATAGGCCCGTGCTCGAACGAGAGTTAGGAGCCGTGGCGAATGGAAGCTACGATAAGGCGACGGCGATCATCCAACTGTTGACATTCAGGGTGTTGCTCGATCTCTTTGCTTGAGTTGCTCAGACAGTCAGCGCACATCAGCCGTGTAGACTCGCCCGCAGTGAGTCTCTATGAAGGCCGAATCACAATTTCGTGCAACTCACGATTCGGGTCGAGCGTGATCGAGAGTTCGTTCGATGCGAGCGAAACGTTGTGACGTCCGGCGTAGTCGAGTTCGAACCCACCGGGATAATGCACAGGCTGCAATGGATGCATCTTCTCGGCAGGCAGATAGATCACAGTGGGCAGGTTGAGTGGCTTGCCTCGCAGCACAAGTTCGAAGACCTTCGACCGGATGTTGAAGTGTTGGTGAACCGGATCCGCGCTCGCGGCCATTACATACGGACGACACGCGATATCGAGATTGCGCGGGGTTTGCTCGACACCGAGGAGCGAGAAATCCTCGCGATTAAATCCATCGAAGTCCTCGGGCGTGTTATAGAGATTCACATTCCAATAGGTCGCGCTCACGAGCGCCTGCTCGACGGCCTCAAACTGCCAGTTCATTTGCTTCCGAACGACAGGCCGCATCCAGTTCTGCCGCGTCCCGAACTCCGTCAGGAATGGCGTCATTCCCTTCTCGCGCGCAGCTTGCACGGCCCCGCGCTGCGCCCAAGAGTACTCATCCCGCTTCGTATCGTGGAAGATATATCCACCGAATCCGGTCAGCAGCGAGTCATAGTAGTGATATGCAAAAACAGCGCGGTGATCGTCGTCCGACATATGCAAATACGACTCCTGCGTCCGCTTGCCGACGTTCACGTTCCAATCACTTTGCGGGGCAAGGAGCGCGAAGATGTTTTGCGAGTGACGCCGAATGCGCTCCGTCGCGTCAGCATAAAACTTCGGCAGGATTTCCTCTTCGAACAGCCGACTCTCGATCGTTGCGGGATGCGGCTCGTTGAAAATCTCGATGCCGAAGACACCGAGGTGTCGCGCCGCCTCCTGAGCGACGCGCTCGATCATATCCAGATAGCGATTGCGCACCGGAAAGTGTGCGAGCGGCGGCGTGACCGAACTGTTCGTCAGATCGTTCGACCAGAAGTCGGTGAACGTGCGGCGCAGGTGACGGTTGAAGAGATAGCTCAGACCCCAGAGCGGGGTGTTGGGCAGCAGCGTCTGTTTCCGGGATTTGTCCGATTGTACCCACGCCGGCATCCCGTTGCCGCCGAATGCTTTGCCGATCAGGTCCTGGTGCAGATCGAGAATGATGAGGAAACCTTTGGCGGCGAAGAGATCGACATAGTCGAAAAAGCTGGTGAGATAAGCCTCGTCATACTCCGGCTGCTCGGGATTGCAGCGCGGCTCAAGCGCAGACCAAAAAAAAGCCAAACGCAGCACGCGCCAGCCGCAGGCCCATAAGAGATCGACGTAGGTCTCGAAGCGATCCCAGTCCTCCGGCGTGCGGAGCGGCGTGTGCGGAGCTAATTTGGCGGATGGACCGAAACAGACGCCACGCAAGAGCACAAACCGCCCGTCCGGCGCATGAAACCACGCGCCATCACTCGAAATGTCCTTTGCCGTCCATTGCATCGCGCGCTCCTAACGCACGCGGCGGCGTAGCGGCTCCCAGAATTACCTTAGCAGTTTGATGAGAGGCAGACCAACCCAACGAGGTCAGGATAATCTCAGGGCTACTAAACTCAGACCACCGAGCCGCAATGCTTGCACTTTCGCGCGGCGACGGGGATCTTCTCCAAGCATTCGGGACACTCTTTCGTGGCCGGTTCGATCTTCTTTGGAATGAGGGTCCTGGTGATGAGGAAGACAATGTACGAGATGATGACGAAATCGAGTGCCATGCCGGCGAGATCGCCGTACTTGATCGCGGTAATCGTTTCCTTGCCGGCTGCGTCCGTTGCTCGCTTCATGACGAACTGCGCTTCGCGCCAGTCCCCGGCCGGAAGGATCAGCGTGATGACCGGCATCAGCAGATCCGTAACGACCCCGGTCACGAGCTTGCTCGTCGCCGCGCCGATGATAACGCCGACCGCAAGCGCGAGCGCGTTCGTCTGTGTGAGAAATTCTTTGAATTGTTTGATCATCTCGTTCTACCGTGGGCGGTTACTTCTGCTGTAGTGCCGAAACCGGCATGATCTTCGTCGTGGCCTGCGGGCGCTGAACGTAATGCGGCAACGACTCGACATTCGCGGCGAATACTTCTGCACGGCGTTGATCCGGCCACTCGCGGTATCGCGTGGCCTGCACGAGCCGTCCCCGCGCATCGCGTAGGAAACCTTGATCGGTCTCGATGAACGCGTTCGTGTAGCCGTCCCACTGGCGGACTCGCAGCTTCTCGTAAGAGACATCGAATCCCTCGAAATGCGCATCCTGATACGCAATGGAATAGATCGCGCCAATCTCGGGATTCACGGCTGTGAGCTGGTAACGTCCGATCGCAAGTTGATCGGTGTGCGCGTGCTTGATGGCATCATCGACGACCACCTGCTGTCCAATCAATGCGCCGTTGGGCGCGACCTGATAGGTCAGGCAGCGCGACTCGCCAGCGCGGTCTGGATCGCTCACGGCAAAAATCAGCATCGGCTGCCGCGAAGCACCGAAGTGTCCGCAGTAGAAGCGCTGCTTCACGCCGTGGATGAGGATCGGGAAGATCGATTGCCCGCGGATCGTGTCGCGCGAGTTGCGCCACGTCTTGATGCGAACTTCGATCTGGCCATTGCCCAACTCGGTCAGCGCGACGTGGCCCTTGAAGGATTTCAAATGCACGTTCCGCTCGGCGGTCAGGTGTTTTACTGGCGCTGCAAACGCCGCAATTGAAGCACAGAACAGGATACAGGATGCTGCGAGAATCTTCATGGTCGTTTTCATTAACCTACTAATATCGCACATTCTACGAGCGAAGTCAAGCGAAGTG
>JADGPZ010000207.1 GCA_017882165.1 Candidatus Kapaibacterium sp. | reverse complement strand
CGGCATTATGCTCGACAAACTCGATGAGCTTGGCATCGCCGAAGACACGATAGTGATGTACTCGACCGATAACGGCGTTCACTACAATAGTTGGCCGGATGCCGGTATCACGCCCTTCCGATCTGAAAAGAACACTAACTGGGAAGGCGGTTGGCGTGTGCCGGCATTTATGCGCTGGCCTGGCAAGATCAAGGCGGGCTCGGTCCTGAATGGCATCGTTACCCACCAGGATTGGTTGGCGACATTCCTGGCTGCTGCCGGCGAGTCGGATATCAAGGAGAAGCTCCTCAACGGCCACAAGATTGGCAACAAGACCTACAAGGTCCACATTGATGGCTTCAACATGTTACCGTACCTAACCGGCGACGTGAAGGAGAGCCCAAGGGAGGCGTTCTTCTACATAGGTGATGATGGGGACATCTTGGCCATTCGGATGCAGGATTGGAAGGTCGTGCTGATGGAGCAGCGCGCGAAAACACTGCAATGCTGGTTCGAGCCGTTCATTCGCCTGCGGGCCCCAAAGATGTTCAACCTACGTCGCGATCCGTTCGAACGGGCCGATGAGAACTCGAATACCTATTGGGACTGGATTATCTCACACGCTTATATCGTCTACTTGATGCAGGCGGTAGTGGCCCGCGAAATCGACGACTTCGTAAAGTACCCGCCGCGGCAGAAACCGGCCTCGTTCAACCTGGACGCCGTGATGAGAACGCTGGAGGAAGCAAGCGGCGGCGCCAACCACTGATCCCTCACCGGCCGCCGATTGAAGCCGGTTCTAAATCGACACAGAGAGACCCATGCATGGGCTAACCGTGCATGGGTCCACTTCCAGTAATCGCAAGAAAGGGATCCGAAGTTGGGCCCTCTTCGGGCGACTCCATTTGCTACGACGTCGCAGTTGCCGGAAAGTGACGTAAGCGGTGTCGCCTAGGAGGTATCTGGTGAAGGAATGGATGATTGCCATCGCTGAAAACGCGGTCATTATCGTCAATGCGATGGGGACGGTCATCATCGTCATCGGGACTATCGAGGCATTTCTCCGAAGCGTTCAAGCTGTTTTCAGCCGGTCAGCGACCGGAGAACTGTTTCGCAATGCCTATTTGCGATACGCGCGCTGGCTGGTTGCCGGGTTAACCTTCCAGCTGGCTGCGGACATCATCGGGACTTCGGTCGTGCCAACTTGGGATGAAGTCGGACGCCTTGGCGCGATCGCAGTGATCCGAACATTCCTCAACTACTTTCTTGAGCGTGATCTGACTGAGGTGGAACAGCGGCCGAGTCGCGAAGGGTGATCGCAGCCCCATAGATAGAAGCGACGCGTCTAGTTATGCGGCGTCCTGGCCTGGTATTTAGCATGACGGCCCATGAAATGGTTCGATCTGGCGGCGCCAGGAAACGTGATCAGAGACCTCGCGTCTGGCGAAAACGACGGCTTTCGACCAGGGGGTCCGCTTTCGCAGCGACCGCGATCCTCTCAATCCTAAGTCTACCGTCAACGCGAGCAGCGCAATCAGCCGACAGCGACGCGCAGGATGCACGCATTGACGCAATCCTTGCAACACCGGGCCAACCGACGTCAGCACCACAGACGAATTTGATCGCGACTGCTCCCGGCTTGGAGCAGCAGGCGCCATCGTCGCAGCTAAGATTCAATCTCTTGGTCCCGTTCGGCTATAATTCAAATGCGGAAGAGATAAGAGCTGGCGGAACGCCCACCCCGCAGCTCGGATCGGCGGGAAACCTCTCTTGGGCCGTGCCGCTGTTCGAGTTACCGGTGCGGTTAACGGCAAACGTCGCAATCGAAAGCGATAGATTCACGGAATCGAGCGACTCCGATGTCGACAAGATCGGCGGCTCGATACGGTTACAGTATGTCGATCAAAAGAACGATCAGGCCTTCTCGCCCTACTTTGCCTACGCGCCGAGATTTGATTTCATTCCCACGTTCACAAGTAGCATCGCGACACGCCAGGACGTCAATTTCGGTTTCAACAAAAGGTACAATCTTGACGGAAACTTCCAAAGCGTTCCCCTGGGAGGCAACACCTCAGCCTCGACTGTATGGTCGTTCGGATTGACGGTCGTTGCCCAGCGAAGGCTCCGAGACCCAGGCCCCTCATCGTCTGCACTCTTCATTATCCCCTCGATTTCCTATGTTATCTCCGACCAATGGAACGCTAGTTTTGCTATCGAAATGATAGATCGCCGGTTTGATTCTAACGGTGTAGGATTCTTTCGCCGAGATACAGAGGTGCAACCCATCGTTACACTGGAATATGTGATTCCTTCCGCGCTGTTTGGCACTCCCGAAATCGCGCGCACTTTCGGGCGGCCGGCATTGGACTTCCAGACATCCTATGTAAGAAATTGGTCGAACCTGCCGCTCAGGGATTATAGTCAATGGACGGCCAGCATCGTTCTAAAAACTGGCTGGCGTTTCTGATGAATGCATATTGGCCCAACTTGCGTCGCGCAGTTGAGATGAGCCGGAGGAGGCGTTGAGTTCATTTAGCAAGTTATTGTCCCGGTCTTTCGGCTGGCTGATCGCAGTAATCTGGTTTCTGTTCCGGGCCGTGCTCATCGCGTGGGCCACCCTCGCCATCTATTATTCGAATCTTCCTTTTGCCGAGGTGCGTACCGGGCTTGCGGGCGCCTTTGCGTTATTCACGATCTGGGCTTTCTGGATTTCGCGTCAACGGCGGATGCCCGTTATTGCGATGGCCCTGTTTCTCGGCGTGGTCGCGTGGTGGATCTCTATTCCACCCTCGCACGATCGTAACTGGCGACCGGAAGTCGCGGTGATGCCGCGAGTGGTCATCGACGGTGACCGCGTTCACTTCACGGGTGTGCGCAATTTCGACTACCGCACTCGGAATGACTTCACGCCACATTATGAGGAGCGCGACGTGTCGTTGTCGCACCTAACAGGCCTCGACTTTTACGTGTCCTACTTTACCAAGGGGCCGGTCGGACACACGTTCGTTAGTTTCATCTTCGACAATGCGCCTCCGCTGAGCATATCTATCGAGACACGGCCGGAGGTCGGTGAAGGGTTTGCGCCCGTCGCCTCTCTCTTCAAGCAATTTGAGTTGATCTACGTGGTAGGTGAAGAGCGAGACCTCGTGGGCGTGCGCACGAACCACCGCCGGGAGGCAGTGTATCTATATCATCTCAATACCTCGGCCGCCGATGCGCGCCGGTTGTTCCTTATCTACCTAGCGAGGATCAACGAACTTGCCGATCGGCCGGAGTTCTATCACCTGCTAACCAACAGCTGCACAATCAACATCGTGCGTTACGCGAACGCCTCGGGCCGGGCCGGTTCGTTCGACTTCCGTCATTTTCTCAACGGTCTGATAGATGCCTACCTTTACGAGTCGGGCCGGATGGATACGACGCTGCCATTTGACGAACTGCGACGACGCTCCCTGATCAACGAGGCCGCACAGGCCGCCGATGGCGCGCCCGATTTCTCGCAGCGTATTCGGGCATCCCTACCGACGATCGCTCGCTGATTCTTCCGTCCGGCGAACAAGACTGACGAGCTACTAGCTGCTCCTAGACCCGGGCGGTTTCCGCGCGGGCCTCTCGGACTTTCCTTTAGACGATGGAATCAAAAGTTATGCAAAAGGCGGAAATTCAGCGCAGCTGTGGTGGTCGCAACGAAACGCATAGTGGGGCCATCACAAACCGTCCAGCGCTCCGATAACGCGTCGGGCGCGCTTAAGAAACTCGCGACGAACGCTGATCTCCCGAAGCAACCCAATACGTCGGTTCTGTGCCAACAGTATCAGTTGATCGAACATTTCAAATGACTCTTGCGCCTGAATAAACACCTCGGCATTGATGCCGATGTTGTCGAATCCGCTTCGGTACAAACGCGCTTCAATGTCGATGGCGGCCTCTGGATCGTCGCGCCATTCTGCGGCCGTCCGCTTTGCTTGCATTTGTACCATTGCCATGGCCTCAGCTGGCATCCCCTCACCGTCCAGTCGTCGCAAAATCGCGTCGATCGCGGCTACTCGATGGGTATCCAGGATCCTATTTTTCAGGCGCCGATACCGCAAGATTTCCCACGAGAGTTCGATGAGATCGAGCGTCCACAGCCACTCAATGTTGGTTTGCGGCTGAATGTCGTCGACCATCATCTGGCGGATGGCCTCATAGTCGCGGAGATCCTCGCCGGGTAGCAGGAAGGACGGCTCCGAGAAGGGCATGAGTTCAGCAGGCGCTGTGAGAGAACCACCGGACGCGCTGGTTGCATGGCTATTCTTGCTTGTCATCACGACGCACCTCGCCTGTTTGATTTCTCGCCGGCCCTAATCCGCCGCCCGGATTCCTCCCTCGCGAGGCTGCAGCGATATCTTGCGAGCAATCGAAACGTCGGGATCAAGCAGCGTTGTTTGCCAGAGATCCCGAGCCACCTCGATCGGTGCAATCTGAAGATTGGCCCACCATGCGATCTCGTTGCCGTAAAGATGCAGATCTCGGTGATGATCCCGAC
>JADGPZ010000206.1 GCA_017882165.1 Candidatus Kapaibacterium sp. | reverse complement strand
GGGGACGTTCTTTACATCACGGGATATGAGTTGGAGAGAGTTCAACTCGTGGATCTGATTGGCCGTCCCGTCCGAGCGTGGCGAGTGTCGGCTGAAGCGGGCGAGAGCCAGATTACCCTCAACGTCGCCGATGTGCCGAGCGGCGTGTATTTTCTGAAGCTCACCGCGCCGGGAGTGGAGGAGGTGCGGAAGGTGTGCATTGCGCACTAACTGTCTGAACCATGATTTCATGCGATTTTGGAGATTTACTTGATTGGATTCAAAACCTATCTTGTTAATCTCACTAATCTCATAAAATCATGGTTCAGACAATCATGGGAGAGACAAGTCACAAGCTCAACTACGAAGAAGTCCAGCAGCAGCGGTTGACGGAAGCGGCAGCGATTGCCTCCGAGCGGCGATTGCCCGTGATCGCAATACTCGAAGACATCCGCAGCCTCTATAATGTCGGCTCGATCTTTCGGACGTCGGATGGCGCGCATATCGAGGCACTCTACACGGTCGGCTACACGCCGCACCCACCACGCAAGGAAATCGATAAGACCGCGCTCGGCGCCACGCGGACTGTGCCGCATCGGCACTTTCAGACTATTACAGAAGCGATTGCCAGCTTGCGAAAGGATGAAGGCGGAGGGATGAAGGATGAAGGGAATCCCATCCATCCCTCATCCTTCATCCCTCATCCTTCATCCTTCAAGATCGCGGCTCTCGAAATCGCCAGCAATAGTCGCTCGGTATTCGAGCTATGCGAGCAGGACTTCCCGCTCGCGCTCATTATCGGCAATGAGATCACCGGCGTGAGCCACGAGGCGCTCGCGCTCGCGGATTTCGCGCTCGAAATTCCGATGCTCGGCGCGAAGCACTCGCTGAATGTGGCGGTGGCCTATGGCGTGGCCGTCTTCGAATGTATGCGCATAGTTGGCAATTCCATCGAAATGGGCTAAGTCATGCGACACTTGGAGACGCCCGCTCACCAGGATGTTTTACCTGGAAAGATAACAAACAGAACTTTTGTGCCGAACGAGGCTTTTCCGTGGTATGAATAATGTCTTGAATCGCGTTCTTATTTCCCTGTTTGTTGCTGGATTTGTCGTGGCCAGCGTCTCGAACTCCCACGCACAATTTTCAAAGCCGGTTATCGTGATGAAGGGATCGGTGATGACACAGGACGGGAAACCAGCGGTTGTCAGAGTGAGCATTCATGAGACGGGCGGCACGGAATCCGACAACGACACGTCAAGCGACGTCATCACCTGTGGCATTCAGGAGATCACTGCGGGCCGCGCGAATTCCGAGTCCGGACGCTATCTCCTCGTGCTCAAGCCGGCCAGAAAGTATTGGGTGCATATCGAGGGCACGTTCATTCAGTCGATCGACTCGCTGATTGCAACGCCAAAGACCGACAAGTCTCTGCAGCTCGAGCGGAATTTCACGGTCGGCTGGAGGAGTAACCCGCAGGGTGGCAGCCCGGATGGCAGTGCCGCCAAGAAGGATTAAAGGGGACGTGCGAAGGTGCTGAATGCTCGGCACCGTAGAAGATTATTTTTTATGTTGACGCGTCGCATTACCTCGTCAGCGGTTTCAGTTACATCGTCCAGGTTCCTGAATCCGTGACCGAACTCGAAATCAATGCGATTCCAGCCGATCCGATCCTGAATGGGTCGGACGCCCCCGTGCGCGTGAAGGTCATCCCTGAAGATCTCACGTATGATGCGATCAAGAGCGCCATTTACACGCAGGCGCGGTACCTCCACGAGCGGAGCCGGCCAATCGCAAAGCTTGTGCTCTCGCGCGACCTTTATGAAATTTTGAACCGCCGCCTCGTGTTCAAGACCCCCGCACACAAGGAAAAGCCCTATTTCGTTACGCCGTTTGGCAACCTCCGCGTGGACATAATGGATGAAGGGCTGGACGAACCGCTGTCGTTTATTGTAAGTGCTTAGTGCTGAGTGCTAAGGACTGAGTAGAAGAACGGAGCGAACGAAGCACTCAGCACTAAGGACTCAGCACTATGAATATTATCGTTTGCGTTAGCCACGTTCCGGACACGACCACCCGCATCAATGTTGCGGGCGATGCGAAGTCGATCGACCCGGCGGGAGTAAAGTTTATTCTCAACCCCTACGACGAGCTCGCCGTCGAAGAAGCGCTGCGTCTGCGCGATAAGATGAAAGGCGAAGTGACCGTCATCACCGTCGGTGCCGATAACGCGAAAGAGGCGATTCGACAGGCGCTCGCGATGGGCGCAGACAAGGGCATTCTCGTCAAAGGGGAAAAGAAGGACTCCTGGCAGGTCGCCGAGATGCTCGCACAAGCGATCAAGCCGCTGAATGCAGATCTCATCTTGCTCGGCAAGCAGTCCATTGATTTCGACGGCATGGAGATCGCGCCGATGCTTTCCGAATTGCTCGATCTTCCGGCGGCAACCGTCGTCGTCGGACTCACCATCGATGGAAACAAAGCGACAGCGGAAAAGGAAGTCGAAGGCGGGCGAGAGGTGATCGAGATCGAACTGCCGTGTATCATCGCCGCGCAGAAGGGCCTGAACGATCCTCGCTATCCCTCGCTGCCGAACATCATGAAGGCGAAGCAGAAGCCCGTTCAAGAAATTCAAGGCGCGCCATCGGCGGCTCGAACGGAAGTCGTGCAGCTGACCAAACCGGAAAAGAAGCGCGCCAACAAAATACTCAAGACCGACGGCAATCCAACGCACGCCGCGCACGAACTTGCGCGAATGCTCCACGAAGAAGCAAAGGTGATTTAAATGAACATACTCGTCTATCTCGAAGACCGTAACGGTCAGATCCGCAAGCCATCATTGGAAGCGATCAGCGCGGCTCATGCATTGGGTGGCACCGTCAGTGTCGCAATCATAGCGGCTGATACAAGCGCACTTATTGAACAGGCGAAGAGCCTGAATGTTAGCTCGGTCATCGTTGCAAGCGATGCACGCATGGCGAATTACTCTTCGCGCGCAACCGGTCGCGCGCTCGCGGCAATTGCCCGCGAAGCGAAAGCCGATGTCATACTTATCGGCGCAACAGGACGCGGAAAAGATCTTGCTCCGCGCGTTGCCGTTCGCTTAGAAGCTGGCTATGTTCCCGAAGTGACGACGTTTGCGAGTGAAGGCGGTGAGATCATTGCGACTCATCCGGTCTATGCCGGCAAGGCGCAGATGTCGCTTAAAGTGACGACGCCCGTGAAGGTCTTCTCCACGCGTCCGAATCTCTGGAAAGCCTCGAAGGATGCACCAGCGGCGGAGCCGACGGTGCAGAATGTCACGGTTGATTGGTCCGACGCAGACTTCAAAGAGCGGACGAAAGAGTTGGTCCTCTCGCAAGGCAAGATCGACGTTGCGGAAGCAGATATTATTGTTTCCGGCGGTCGCGGCATGCGCGGCCCGGAGAACTGGACTTTGATCGAGAGTCTTGCGGGAGCCTTCGGCGCAGCGACCGGCGCATCGCGCGCCGCTGTCGATGCCGGCTGGCGGCCACATTCGGAGCAGGTCGGGCAGACGGGAAAAACTGTTTCGCCTACGCTTTACGTCGCAGTTGGTATCTCGGGTGCGGTGCAACACCTGGCAGGTATGTCCAGCGCGAAGACGATCGTCGCAATCAACAAGGATGAGAACGCGCCAATCTTTTCGATTGCGGATTACGGCATCGTCGGTGATGCTTTTGAAATTCTCCCGCCGCTTACGGAGGAGATCAAGAAGCTGCGGGGACACTAAGCGCAAGCGATGCGGTCTAAGCCGCCAGCGCCGGAGAAACTTCGAATATGACTTTTCGAAGTTGATCGTGCGTGAGAAGTTGGGACGCATCCAAGATTTCGACACCTGCAAGGACACCATCGGGCCCATAATCCGCAACGATTTCAGGGGAAAGCTCGCGGTTCTCGGCTGTCCCAGGCGCCAGTGGGTGAAGCTCGATATAGAGCGCGTCAACGCTTGAGTCGTACGTTATCTTCATGGCCTATCGTGATAGAATACTTTTGTGCTAACAAGCACAATCTCAGTCGGTTCTTCCACCCAGATTGCTTCCACAGTCTTGAAAGCGTATTTCTTACCATTTACAGGCGAAATACCATTGAACTCGAAGGTTTGCCGTGATGCGAATCTTCCTAATTTGACAGGACTGGCCGGTTCCGATGTAATGGCGCTTCTGACTTGTTCTTCGGACGCTCCGCGCGATATCATTCGCTCCCGTGCATGATCCGATATGACGATAGGCTTCATTTTCGCAATTAACTTAGGCGTCGTTTCAGAGCATCCATCGTCGGTATCGGCGTGGGATCGGTCCCGGCAAAGAGCGCCAGATAGAGGCTCGTCCAATCGGCCATCGCAATGAGGCTGAGCATTCGCTCGAGCCTTGTGGCACCCTCGGCCTTGACTTCGGCAATCGGCACCTGCTTTCCGCGCAGGACGTCCTTCAGCGCTTCGAACCGCAACTGCATCCTGGGACTCTCGTCCTCTGTGGCGCGCAGCAGAACGACAGACAGATGCTCGATCACATCGACCGGATGCGACCAGCCTTCGAGTTCATT
>JADGPZ010000205.1 GCA_017882165.1 Candidatus Kapaibacterium sp. | reverse complement strand
GCACATGAGTATGGGCATTATCTTGATTATGTCATTTCTCCTGATAGCGCCTTCTGGTACAGGGCAAGTCGCGGTTTTACTGAAGGCTTCGCCGAGTTTCATCAATTCCCAGTTCGTAACTACGTCAGCAAACAATACGGTGACATTGTGGATTGGGGTAACGAGAATTTAGAAGAAGCGCCTTTCACCACCCCGCGCTTCAAGAATGTCTATGTGGCGGGTGTATCGGACAGTCTTCATAAAGCAATAGCAGCGGCTGGCTGCTTTCTTTGGAATGTTTATGATAAATACGTGGACGATGGATTTCGTGCAGCGCGATATAACGACTCGGATAACGATGACGTTGGCGAACCGCTCTTGAACTTCGGGTTGCTTCATAGCATGCTATCGCCTACGAACCCCAGACTCTTCGCGGATTCCTTAGAAGCGCATGTTGATTCCACTGAGGCAGCTTCTATCGAGAAGATTTACCAGTTTATGCTTGTGAGTGGATCGACGAAGATGCGGCCGGCGCAGGTGAAGAACCTTGGGGTGTCAGGAGGCCACTATGATGTCTCGATTGGAGGGGGTGGTGAAAAACCAATCGTAGTTACATACTATGGCGCTCAATTGAGTTGGCAAACCTGGGACTATTTTGTCGACTCCTTGTCGCCTTATAGTGGCTATAGCAACCCTACCGATAGCATACGGATATATGGGAGCAACGGTAGTGGAGGCTGGCTGCTCTTGCAAACCGTAGGCCCATTCGACACCTCTGCCGATATTGAATGGCTGACCTCTCCAATTGATTCGTTCAAAGTGACGACGTACAACACCTCAGGTGAGTCGTGTCATGCTCCAACGGCAGTACCGGCCGCGTATAAGCGCTCCAGTGGATTCAGTTCGAGGGCTGTGAAAGGGACTTCAGGTCCGCTTGCCGTTCGCATCCATCCGAATCCGGCCTCAAGTGATCACGTCTTCATCTGTGTCGATTCGCTGATTGGCGGCGAGCCGTTCTTCGCGGAGGTCGTGAGCGAGAAGGGCGACCGGATTGCGAAACTCTACGAAGCAACACCGGAATCCGATCTCGGGCTTTGCTTCCGTTTGGATTGCTCGGCGCTTGCGAATGGGTCGTACTTCGTGAGGGTTGCGAATTCGTTCGAGGGAGCGGTGGTGAAGTTTAGCGTGGCGAGGTAAATAACCCTCTCTACGTCTTTGGTATTACCCCCGCCTTGGAAAGGCGGGGGTTCTTTTTTTTAGGATTTTTTGAATTTTCGGGAACGCGGTTTTTGGGCGTTCATGAAATGACAATTCAAAAGAGAGAAATTAAAGAAATTCGGCATTTCTTTCTGGCGGAAGGTAAGTCTGTCTCTGTGAATGAGAATTATGAATTTTAGACTCAAATACTAAACTTCTTTGCAACCCGCAAGCTACCTGCCTCCCGAAACACTGTTTACGAATTGCAGGTCCTTGTTGGCCCACTCGGAGTTTGGGAAGTAAATAAGTGCCTTTTCGAAAAGTGCTCTGGCCTTTGCTGGCTGACGCATCTGGAGCATCAACTCGCCGGCGAGGGTGTAGGTGAGCGCGTCGGTTGGCTCGAGTCGGGTTGCCTCTTCGAGTGCCTGATCGAGGCCGTTTGCATTTCCGGTGGCCATCGCTTCGCGTAGGAATTTGTGGATGGAGAGGACGGTCGCGCCAGCAAGGCGGGTCGAGTCGTGTACCGGGTAGACCTCCATGCGCTCGCTTTCTGGCGGCGCGTTGACGTTGACGACGTTCTCGTTGACGATCTCGAACCAGTTGTCGAGCAGCGCGGCATGCGTCGCGCCCCGCTTGCGGATGTAGCGGATCGTCTGCGTGGGATCGCCGATGTGCGGGATCATCTCCGGATCGACAAGGCCGACCATATCGACCGTCTTGCGGCCCGAGTAGAAGCCGATCGCGCCGATGTCGTGCGTCGCGATGACCGCGTCCTTGGGCAGGTTTTTGGCGCACCAGTTGGCGGTGGTGACTTGCAGCCGGTTGATGTATGCCTCTTGGCTTGCCTCGTGATCGACAAGCGGAGAAGAGGCGAGCGTCGCCAACTGAACCGCTACGGCGACTCCGACGAGGAGCGCGGCGAGCGCGAGGAATCGCCCGCGTCCGAGCCACTCGATGAGCGCCGCCGCGCCGAATGCCGCGCCCAGTACGAGCGCGACGCACGCCGGCACGAGATAGCGGCCATCCTGATAGAGATACGGCAGCTTCCATGCATAGAGCGCGACGAATCCGACGGCGATGAGGAATGGGTAGATCGGAGCAAGCATCCTCTTCTTGACGATCGAGAACACAGCCGCAAGCAACCCGATGATGGCCAAAGCGATGGTGATCCCCTGCCCTTCGCTTGAGAAGAAGTCCCACGCGGCAGACCAAAAGCCCGCACGGTGCGAACTGTAGTAGGCGAGTTTTGCCGCGAAAGTATTCGGCAGCACGGAGCCGCTCAGGGCGAGATTGAATGCTGCGTAGAGCACGCCAACAACGGCGGCGGGAATCAGAAGCTGTTTCCAGTCGGGTTTGACTTGTTCGCGTCGGAGTAGAAGAAAGTCGATTGCGAGCGCGAGCGGAAGGATCGCGAGATCGGGCCGGCACCAGAGGCAGAGACCGAGCGTGATGCCGAGTGCGCGCCATGAGCGGCGCTCGTAGAAATATGCGGCAGCAGCAATGAAGGCACCCGCAAACGTTGTCTCCATGCCCCAGACGGAAGCAGCTATTAATCGAGGACTCACGATCAACAATGCGGCAGCAGCCAATGGCAGCCACGAGAAAGAAGTCCGCGCTGCACTCACTGCCCGGAAGACGAAGAACACTGCCAGCGCAAAGCCCAGAATCGACAGCGATTTCGCGATGAAGAACTCATTCGATGTGAAAAGAAACAGCGCCGCCTCAAGCGCGGTGAAAAGCGGCGAAGTCGAACCGGAAGTGGCATGATTGAGCGGACCATATGCGAAGTGGCCTGTTTGCGCGAGTGTCCTCGCGAATGTGAGGTGAATCCAGCTATCGTCCAGCGGAAATCCGCTCGCGCCGTTCGTCGAGTCAACGCCATTCCAGAGGTAGATTCCAGCAATCGCCGCGACCGCTGTTACAAGCCACATCGAGTGGGGTTTTACCTTCAACCACAGTGCAGGACGCTGGTCTGCAGAAGCCTGTTTTCGAAGAGTCGCATTCTGCGATTTTCGTTGGTTTTTGCCACCTCTCAATTGTTGGCGATTAACAGTCATTAACGTTCACCGTTTATAGAAACTCTAACTGGGATTATGCGTTCATGATAGTCTACCCTGCCAAGTAGATTCGGCACGGTAAATCCAAGCATAGCTCCCATTACCTGTATTTCATTCTTCTTAGCTCTGTCTAACATGAAATCATCCCGTTTTGTCATCACGATCATCGCTTTCACACTGCTCGCGCTCGTTGCGTCCGGCGGAAAGTCGGCCTATGCCCAGCGGGAGCAAGAGGAATCCACGCTATCGAATTACTTCGAGCATGATGATTACGAGGCTACGAGGAAGTGGCTCTCCGAGTATCAGAATCCCGAACATTTGCCGAACTTCGAACAAATCCGGTACGACGGTATTCAGCAACTTCGCGCCATGCCGAATCCGGCCGTAACACGAGCCGCGTTGAAAGCGACTCAGAGCGTCGCGTGGATGCCTGCGGGCGTTTCGCAGACTGGTACCGTCAGCGGTCGTGCCGCCGCAATGGATATTGATCCATCCGGCAACATCTACCTTGCTTCGCCCTCCGGCGGCTTATGGAAATCGGTCGATAACGGTGCCCATTGGACATCACTCAGCGACAAACAGTGGTCCACGCTCTTCACGAGCGCCGTCGCGGTCGATCCGAATCATCCCGATGTGGTCTATGCCGGCACCGGCGAACCCTACGCGTATTTCGATCCAACCTATCAGGGCGGCGGCGGGTACGTGGGCATCGGAATTTACAAATCCTCGGACGCCGGAAATAATTGGTACCAGCTTCCCACGAAGTTGGGACGGTACTTCAGCAAGATTATTGTTAATCCCGCGAATTCGAATCTCGTTTACGTCATGAGTAACGCGGTTTGGCGCTCGACCGATTCAGGACACAGCTGGAGCGATGTTCAAGACTTAAACACGGGCGGTGCTGCGGTCGGATCGCTCGTCATCGACCCGATCGATCCCTCCATACTTTATGCGGGCGCTGGAAGCCAAATATTCAAATCGACCGACTCCGGCGCGACGTGGGCAGCGGTCGCTCCGGGATTTCCTACGGCTACGAATGGTGGGCTTATGGTGCTTGCCGTAACCCCAGCCGATCACCAGTATCTCTATGTTCTCAGCAGTCATAAGCCTGGAGAGTCCATTGGGTACTCTAATGACGGTGGATTAAGTTGGCAGATCACAGCCAGTGATATGACGCTCGCAGCGAACTCACAAGGCTGGTACGACCTGGCACTTGCGGTCAGTCCCACCATTGCCAGTAATGTTGCGTATGGTGGGCTCGACATTTGGACTTCCACCGAGAATGGTGCGAATGGACAGCAGGTTACCTATTGGGCTGGTAGTCCTGGCAGTAGCTTTGCTCACGCGGA
>JADGPZ010000204.1 GCA_017882165.1 Candidatus Kapaibacterium sp. | reverse complement strand
AGGAGTGTGTCGGTCATGCACTGACCATCGCGATCACGCAAGACAAAGGCGCGCAGTATGTCGATGTCGATATGTCGTACCGAATCTACCGGATGGATACCGCGCTTACGTTCGAAGCCTGGATCGCGCCGCAGCGGCAACCGGGTAAGATTCAATACATCGCGGGACTCTGGGGACCGAACAAGGACAACAATGATCAGTGGGTGCTCTATGTCCAGGATACAAAGATCATCTTCGCGCTGAGTAAAGACAATTCCTACAAAGGCGAGAGCGATAATACGATTGCAATTGCAAGTGTTCCCAATCTCTACACGAATGGCTGGCGGCATGTTGCGGCCGTGTGGGATGCAATGAGTACGGCTGCTCGTGTCTATGTTGATGGTATCCTGCTTGCCTCTGCCACCAACCCGCTCTACCCCTGTAATCGTCTGCACACGCCGGAAGACCGCCTGCTGCCCATGCAGATCGGGAGTTGCAACGCGCTCTATGATGATACACTCCGGCACCGCGCGTTTCATGGGCAGATCGACGAGATTCGGCTCTGGCACCGTGCCCCGAGCGGACAAGAGATCGCGTGTCAGAGAATTATTTCGCTCAGTGGCAATGAGCCTGGATTTGAACTCTACTATCGTTGCAATGAAGCGCCATCGGCGCAACTGCTTTGCGATGCAACGGGAAATAATCACATAGGTCTTCTGCGGAGTGGCGCGGCATGCGACACGAGCTTGCGAACAATTCCGAATACATACACCGCTTCGCCCGCTGTTGTCACGGCGACGCTCATCTGTACTGAAGATACGACAATCACAATTACCCTCACAGACACGTCCGCATGCGGCGATCGTGTGATGCTGAGTGCCTACGGGCCGGACGCCGGGCTGTTCAAGCTCCCTCCGGCTACGCTCACCCTTGCTCAGGGTGTACAGGCCACGTTTACGGTGCAGATGCATTCGGACTTGATCGGCTCTGTCTCGGCCGGGATTGCCGTTGCCAATGCCAACTCGTGTGGCAATCCGCTCTATGTTCCGCTTAACATTCAACGGACGACGGAGCTAATTTATTCAGTGGGCAAACTCAAGCTCGACACACTGCACATTCAGGCGCACTCGCAGGGATGGGCGACGCAGTTCCACACGATGCTATCGGGCCGGCGCGAGATGAACTTCCAGCCCAACATCTCGCAGGTACAATTCCCAGCCACGCGGGTTGACACCACTGCACAACCGCAGACCGTGACGATTAATGTGCCGGACATTACTGTCAATCCCGATGGGGATTACATCCAGATCGACTCCGTGACCTTCGACCCGGAATAGCATATATTCTCGGCACATGACTCAATCGGTGGTGTGCCGCCGTGGACGGTCATGCGGAATCAGAAATTCAAGATCCGAGTCGGCTTCTTGCCGCGCGCTCCGAAATTGTATATCGCGGGAATGCGCATCTGGACATCGCACCCGTGCGGTGGATTCGACTCGACCGTGCTCGTCTTTGGCTCCGGTTTTGCGCCGGCGTATGGCTTGCAGTTGGCGCTATTCGCTACCATTGGCATTGGAAGGGATACCATCCATCTCACGACCTGCGACACGTTAGTCTTGCCGGTTCTGACAAGCCACGATGTGCCGCTCCAGCCGATGAACCTCTATTATCATCTTGGATATGATACGACGGAGTTGCAGGTCATCGGCGCGTCATCTACGTATACGAATGCGATCACGGCTCTTGATTCAAGCAATGGAGCGGAGGTAGCAATTACAAAGGCAGGCGGCGTCTCAGCAGGTGTGGTCAATACTGTGCGACTGAAAGTCATTGGTGGACCGAAGGTATTCCCGGTCACGCTTGACAGCATTGACTTCGAGAGTGATTCCATTGTCTTCTTCAAGATCGTCGCCGGTATCGATCATCGCTGGATCGAGATTGACGAACCGACGATAGCAGTGACGAAGCTGACTAACTTCGACACAGTCGACGTAAAGAACTGCGGCAACCAGATCATCACGGTCCACAATACCGGATACATGCCGGTGCGGCTCGATTCCCTGACCGGGCTTCCGCCGTGGCATACGGTCGTGCCGCCGAGTGCTCCATTCGGGACCAAGATCGCTCCAGGCGATTCTGTTACGCTTACCATCCGCTTTTGCCCGCGTGACGATAGCGCATGGGACACCACGATCACCGCGAACACATCGGTGGATTGGCCGGGCCACACAGCATGCTACACGGTTAATACAGACCATCTTCACAGTTATGGCTACGCACCGCCATTCCCGTTTAAGCTTGAGTTCCACCCGACGGTCGTCGTTGCCGATTCCATTGCCGGACGAATCGGTGACACCATCGAGGTTCCGATTCTAATCGACCGTGCCGTTCCATTGACGCCGCTGGACTTGCGCTTTGCTTTGAACTACGATCCACGAGCGCTGGAATATTTGAGTACCACCTCGGCGTATGCGAGCGTGTCGGATTCTTCGAGCTTGGGCTCGCTTGCTCTGGCCCTTCCCGGCAGTCAGAATGTTGCAAAAGGGGAGATCGCACGCGTGAAGTATCTCGTCACGGTCCCTGACAGTGTTGTATCTACCAATGTGTTATCGCCAGGCCGGTTCACGAGCGATTCGATCATGTTCATCAAGACTGTTCCTACTGGTGATACAACGACGATCACGGTGGGTGCGCGGTGCAGTTTGTCGCGCCTCGTCTTTGTCCATGGCCTCAACTTAATGACTTCCGCGAAGCCAAACCCGACAAGTGGACGAGTCACGCTCGACATAGCATTGCTCGAAGATTCCCGAGCTACGCTACGGGTTTTGAATAGTGCGGGCCAGAACGTTCTCACACTGCACGATGGCAGTCAACAAATTCTGCATGGAGCCTATCACGTTGAGTTCGATGCCCAATCTCTGAGCAGTGGAACCTACATCATTGAATTGCAAGGCGGTGATTTTCACGGTACGCAACGATTGGTGGTAGTGAAATGAGGATATCCGTCCTGTCTTTCGTCGCGGTAATGCTCTCCGGACAATGGGCATCTGCCCAGTTGCCAGATCCGACGAACTCGCCGTTCCATCTCGGGATGCGCGCGAGTTATCTCGAAAAATTCCACAGTACTGATGCCATCTGTCCAACGTGCGGGCAGCGTATATGAAGCGTCCGGAAAAGATGCCCCGCCACAGATGCTTGGATGGAAGCCAATTGCAGAACAGGTCGAATCGATTGCGAAGACGTTGAAGAACAACGATTCGCTTCAGTGCGAACTCGCAGCGAGCGCCACGAATGGCGCGCAGTCGGTTGTGAGTATTGCACTGCCGGCATCGAAGACCATCAATCCGCTCGAACTGAGTCGGCTCTCGCTAATCGTATTCGATTTCGATCAGTCCGCGATCAATCGGCAGAACCAACGGATGATCTCGCAGTTTGTGAAGAAATCCCTCTATGACTCATCGACTGTAACAATCACTGGTTCGACCGACAACTTAGGGGAGTTGAAGCACAATCAGACTCTCTCCGAAGCCCGCGCAGTCCATGTGCGCGATCTGGTGCTTGCGGAGAAACCGGATGCGAAGAGCACTGGAACGACAGGTATCGGTCCGGCAAATCTTATTTATGATAACCATCTTCCGGAGGGACGCTATTACTGCCGGACGGTATGGGTCGAGGTGGAGACGCCGTTGGAGTCGATCCTGAAGTAACTTCGCGCATGCTAAAGCATGCGCCACACGTCTTCTGTGCGTTTCGCAATCAACTCGATTTTGCCTAACAAAACCACAACAACGTCCGTTAGATCGCGCTCGTCGGCCTCGGAAAATCTATCCTTCATCGGAGCATCAATGTCCAACACACCGAAGAGTCGCCCATCCGAAAGAATCAACGGCAGGACAATCTCCGACCGCGACGCCGGGTCGCACGCAATGTGTCCGGGAAACTCGCTGACATCGGCGACGCGAATGATTCTTCGCTCAGCCGCCGCCGTTCCGCAGACGCCTTTGCCCAATGGAATCATCGTGCAGGCGGGTTTGCCGCCGAATGGCCCGAGCACCATCTTCTCGCCATCGAAGAGGTAGAAACCGCACCAGTTGATTCGGTCGAGTGAGACATAGAGGAGCGCCGCCGCGTTGGAAAGTGCGGTGATGAGGGGCTCCGTCGATTGCAAAAGATCGTACAAGGCGTCGGCTATCGCCGCGCCTTCCAATGTGTTCGATATCATGCATCCGAAAAGAGAGGTGGTTCGGGAAGGGTGCACTTCAAGATATCGCGCACTCGCGTGCAAATCACCATACTTTCGTGGGCTTGCATCGCGGTTGCGAATTCATATGGATACCGGACGTCCGAGGAAAGAGCCGTCAGCTTGGCCAAGTCAGAAACCATCGCCGCGAAATGCGGATATTCCGGCAATAACAAAATCAGTATTCGCTGAAGATCGTGTGTCTTTGGAAATGGAATATTCGCTTCCACCAAAATGGCCTTAAGCCACTTCTCGATACATTGTTGAGCGAAGAAGCAGACGGCGTCGTAATTCGGTTCGGCGCCCACGCCGGCAGTGCCCGAGAACTCAAGTTGCATCGACCGATAATCGGCTTCCGCTTTACGCAGCCAC
>JADGPZ010000203.1 GCA_017882165.1 Candidatus Kapaibacterium sp. | reverse complement strand
ATCGCCATACCGGTCGCCGTCTGCGGTGATGGTATCTTCCCCTTCAATGCGCCCTCCTATGGAAGTGCCTTCGAAGTACATATCGACCATCGCATCGGCGGCCTTGCCCATCACATAGTAGTTCGAGTTTCCGCCGCCCGGCGTTGTTCCTCCGATTTGAATAACAGGATTGCCCGTGCCTGTCATATCGCCGCAGGCACCTGCAACGCCGGAAAAGCTGCCATAGACTCCCCCGTAGTAATAGGGCGCATGAATGCACATCGTTGTGTCGCGTGCGTATAACCGGTGGGAGCCGAAGTCCGGCCCGCCCCGCCAGAAATTTGCGGTCCAGAGGCCAAGTGGGTCGTTCCGATCGAGGGATCCTTCGAGGTCCATTGGGCCAGAAGTCGTTGTGCCAAAGACGCGAAGAGCGGCAAGACCCTGCCAATAGAAATAATTTTTGGGAGTAGCGATTTCGCGGTTCTCCCATAGAGTGTACAATGTATCGTAGAGGATTGCGTTTGCGAATCGCGAAAGACTAAACGGTGGATCGTTCTTATAGTAATAGAGCGTACCCGAATCGCCAACACCGAGCCAGTCATTCCGCCCGACTCCTCGGAAATCGGCTGATATGACATCCCCTCGTTCACTACTGTTGATCGGCGATAAGTATGCAGCATCGTCATTGAAGGCAGTGTCCCCCGGCTGGCATAAATTCGTCCCTCCTTTGAAAATTACAACGAATATGCTATCGGACTTTGGGATGTACTTACCAGTGCTGTCGCGCCAATCAGTTACACAATCCAAAACGATGTCATCAACCGTGTCCGAAGATAGGTGAGCAATATAGGAAAAACCACCGATCTCGCCCTCGTTGCCTCGCCCTTTCTTCTTCCACCCGAGGTAGGTAACTCGGGTGCTGTCAAAATAACCATTACTATCTGCCCAATATATTCGCAAGCCCCCATTTGAAACGAAAACGTCTCGGAATCTTGTCGATCGAAAGTGTGCGAATCGAGGCGATACACCTTGCGGGAAAAACCCAAAATTCTGCGGAATAAGATCTTTTAGGTTGAAGTTGGGCCCTCCAGCGAGAACATCCCAGCCGAAGGACGAATAAGGGGTGGTGTCCGGATTGTTGAGATAGCCTCTTGTAAGGACGCGGGCAAAGCCATCCGGGCCGGGACCGAGACTAATTAATCCGTCTCCTAACATCTGGCCCGGTTTCGAGCCGTAGATCGTATCGATCTCACCCGGCGTGCCGACGTGCGGCACATAAACGTTCGGATCGGCCCACTGCGCGCGTGCCGAGCCACCCGCCCAAATGAGCGAGATCAGAACCACCAGCCCGACTGACCGACTCAGGGCACGTTGCTTCATACCTTTAGAAGAATTGTGAGGGCGGGTTAGTGCCGGAAGGCATGGGCAATTCTCATTCTTCCGTTTACGTCATTGCGAGAAGGGCGAAGCCCGACGAAGCAATCCCCACTACGAAGTCCGGCTTCCCGGTGGGGATTGCTTCGCTTCGCTCGCAATGACAGATTGAAAGGGGTTCGCGTTTGTAGGGACGTGCTGCGCACGTCCTGTACCGGGATGACCGGAAGGTTCGTGGTGCCTGCGGCAGGACGTGCGCGGCACGTCCCTACGGTCGCTCCCGTTCGGGCAGGCTGGACTTCCCGGTGGGGTTTGCTTCGCTCCGCTCGCAATGACAGGTACTTTGAATAGGGGTCTATTGTCAGAGAGACAATTTACGAAAGAATCAGCGAAGTCTTGGAAAGCTCTTGCTTTCGGGATTCTGGTGACGTATATTGCAGGGTGGATTATGGGCACCAATTGTCTTATTGCAAGACTTGTCTTACCGCAGGTTGTTCATGAACTCCAAACAAAAATCGAAAATCAAAAAGATTTGCGCTGTCCTGGTGAATTGGCGAATGTGGCTTGTAATCGACATTGTTCATGAAGCACAAACGCTCGCGCTCCCTGAACGATGATGGAAACAGAAATCGAGCATTCTTGCGGAAATGGGTCTGCCATGGATTCCAGTCTTCTTGGGGAATAGTGGGCACATTCCGAACTCAATCCACTCTGGTTGGGTTAATGGCCCGCCGCAATCGGGCAGGTCGCGGCATCAGGAATCACAGTACAACAATAGCCACTCTATTCGATACATGCCGACAATCAATCAGTTAGTCCGTCTGGGGCGCAACGAGCTTACGTTCAAGTCGAAGTCTCCGGCGCTCAAGAATTGCCCGCAGCGCCGAGGCGTCTGCACCCGCGTTTACACGACAACACCAAAGAAGCCGAACTCCGCGCTCCGTAAGGTCGCGCGCGTGAAGCTGACGAGCGGCATGGAAGTCTCCGCCTACATTCCGGGTGAGGGTCACAACCTTCAGGAGCACTCAATCGTGATGATCCGCGGCGGCAGAATCAAGGATTTGCCGGGTGTGCGCTATCACATCATCCGCGGCACGCTGGATACGCAGGGCGTGCAGAACCGCAAGCAGGCTCGTTCGAAGTACGGTGCGAAGCGGCCGAAGGCATAAGGAAAGTGTAAACAGTGTAGCCGCACCCTTTAGGGTGCGTGTTGCAAGTGGCAAGAGGCTTCTGCCTTGGGCCACGCGGCCTAAAGGCCGCGGCTACCATTTGAAATCTGGATCTCTGTTGGAAACGATAGAGGGGTGGTTGACGAGGAGCACGGGTTATCCCACGCATTCGATCAACTCTTAACAAATAACGAACGATGAGAAAACACAAAGCAATACTTCGTCCGCGTGTAGCGGACCCCAAGTACAACGACACACTCGTGTCGCAGTTCATCAACTCCCTCATGCTTGCGGGACGGAAGTCGACCGCGCAGCGCATCATGTATGAGGCGCTCGATGTAGCGCAAGAGCGTACCGGTCAGCCCGGACTCGAAATTTTCAAGAAGGCGATGACGAACGCCTCCCCTCTTATCGAAGTGCGATCTCGTCGCGTCGGCGGCGCAACGTATCAGGTGCCGACCGAGGTCCGCACGGAGCGCCGCACAGCGCTTGCGATTCGCTGGCTCATCAACTACAGCCGCGCACGTGGCGAGAAGTCGATGGCGCAGCGTCTGGCCAGCGAGTTAGTCGCAGCTTCGAACAACGAAGGGACGACGGTCAAGAAGCGCGATGACGTGCACCGCATGGCCGAAGCGAACAAGGCGTTCGCACATTTCAGGTTTTAGAGTGAAGGGTCTATTCTCACAAAAGGGACCTTGTGTCCCTTTTGTATTTTTAGGCCATTCGTATCAATGCACAAACCGGCTGGATTTCTCGTTGCACGCATTCCATGGAGCAGCTTCTCCTCATAGGCGCGGGTCTACTACTGGCCAGCATCGTCGTTAGCCGCGCCAGCTCGGAGTTCGGCGTGCCGGCGCTCATCGTGTTTCTGGCGGTGGGTATTATCGCCGGCCAGTTTGGTCTCAGCACCTTCGCCGCGCAGCAGCAGAGCTTGATTCAGATGATCGCGATCGTCGCGCTCATCAATATCCTCTTCAGCGGAGGACTTGAGACGAACTGGTCCGACTTGCGCCCTGTCCTCGGGCGCGGACTCCTGCTTGCGACGATCGGCCTCGTCATCAATGCTGTGCTGGTCGCAGTGGTGATGCGTTACCTGCTCGACACGACATGGCCCGAAGGCCTACTCTTCGGCAGCATCATAGGCTGCACGGATGCGGCGGCAGTCTTTAGCGTGCTACGCTCCCAGCGAATGATGCTACGCTCCGGATTGGGTCCGATGGCCGAGCTGGAATCCGCGAGCAACGATCCGATGGCTGTCTTCCTCGCGCTCGCGTTGATCGAAGTCATCCGTATGCCGGGTGCTTCTGTTCTGCACCTTGTGCCATCGTTCTTCATACAAATGGGGCTTGGTGCAGTAGTCGGCCTCGCGATGGGACGTGTGATACCGTGGGCAATCAACCGGCTCGATCTTGCCGAGGATGGCCTCTATCCCCCGCTCTCTCTCGCATTCGCGGTGTTGACGTATGCGGTCGCGGCCGTGCTCGGTGGCAGCGGGTTCCTTGCCGCGTACGTCGCCGGCATCATGATGAACTCGCGCCGCTACTTCCATAAGCGGAGCCTCGCACGCTTCCACTCGGGGTTCTCATGGCTCATGCAGATTCTGATGTTCATCACGCTCGGGCTGTTGCTAAGGCCGAATGAACTCGTGCCACTCATTGGACCGGGTGTTCTCATTAGTGCATTCCTGATCTTCCTTGCTCGGCCAGCAAGCGTGTTTCTCACGTTGTCGTTTTCGCGTCTCACATGGCGCGAAAAAGCGATGGCGTCCTGGCTGGGACTACGCGGCGCGGTGCCGATCATTCTGGCAACCCTCACGCTTTACTCGGGCATCCCGCACGCATCGCTCATCTTCAATCTTGTCTTCTTCGTGGTGCTGCTGTCGGTGCTCGTGCAAGGGACGACACTCACGCCCGTCGCTCGTTGGCTCGGCGTCCTCATGCCGATGACGGCGAAGCACTTGCACCGCGCCCGCTCTGGAGCACTGCTAACCGATAACAATCAGCTTGAAGAGGCCATCGTCCCCGAGTCATCGGCGCTCGTGGGCCGAACGATCATGTCGCTCGGCTTATCCGAAAACTCGCTCGTCAT
>JADGPZ010000091.1 GCA_017882165.1 Candidatus Kapaibacterium sp. | reverse complement strand
CAACGCCGAAGCGACATGATTTTCACCCTTCGCTACGCACTTCAACTCGGCATGTCGATCGAATCGATTTACGAGGCAACCAAGATCGACCCTTGGTTTCTCGACCAACTTGGGCAGATCGTCCGGATGGAGCAGGAGCTTCGGGATGCGGCGAGGCACGTCGGTGTTGACAAGGCACTGGCCTTGTCTGAAGCCTAATCGCCCCCACACTTTATGAGCAACCTCGCCAAACGTATCCTCGTCGCGGTCGTGGCAATCCCGATCGTGATCTATGTTGTGTTCAAACCGTACAGCTTGCTTGGCCTCGCGATCATTCTCGCGCTGCTCGCGGTGCACGAGTTCTATAATCTCGCTAAAGCGAAAGGCATTGTCCCGCAAGTCGGAATCGGCATGGCGCTGACCGCGCTGATCGTTCTATCCTTCGCACACTTCCGCTTGCCGATTCATCTTGAAACGACCGATTTGCTGCCCCTGATTCTCATCGCCGGCACCATCGCGTGCCTCACCGCCGAACTCTTCAAAGGCTTCCCTAATCCTCTCGCACACGTTTCGGTGACATTGGGCGGGGCGCTCTATATCGGACTTGGACTCGGAGGACTCTATGGCGTCCATGAGTATTTCTACATCCACGCGGCCATCGCGCGGCTTGACGTCACACCAGCGGCAGTTTCAACCCAGGCTGGTTTCTTTACAATTACAATGCTCGCCTCGATCTGGATTTGCGACTCTGCGGCATATTTCATTGGCCGCAAATTTGGCCGTCACAAGATCGCTGTCAAGGTCAGTCCAAACAAGAGTTGGGAAGGCGGAATCGCCGGGCTGATCGCCGCCATCGCAACCTGGATCATCGCGGTGAACACGCTCGATGCACTCTCAGGCATTTCGACAACAACGGCTATCGTAATGGGACTCAACGCCGGTGCCATCGGACAAATCGGCGACTTTGCAAAGTCCATGTTCAAACGTGATGCCGGTGTCAAGGACTCATCTACGCTCATTCCCGGTCATGGCGGCGTGCTCGACCGATTGGATTCGATCCTCTTCGTCTCGCCGGTAGCGTATTTCTACTTGCACCTGTTCGGCGCCTAAGTCCCCCAATCGCGCGGATAGCGGAAGTCCGTATTAATCGTCCGGCTCGAAATTTTCGCGATGATGGGTGGCCGGCGTTTGAATTGCGATCGGCGCACTTTCTCGCGCACCTTCTCAATCAAATCTTTCGAGAATCCACGTTGCACGAGAGCCTCATCCCGCTCCCGCAAATCGACCATGAAAAAGAGCAACTCGTCCACCTCGTGATATGCGATCCCGAGTTCTGCTTCATCCGTCTGTCCCGGCCACAGATCGGCTGACGGTGGCTTGCTTACAATTGCATCCGGAACGCCAAGGTGCTTGGAAAGTTGCCAGACCTGCGTCTTATAGAGATCACCGAGCGGATTGATCGCACTCGCGTTATCGCCGAACAACGTCGTATAGCCCAGCAGCGATTCGGTCTTATTCGATGTACCGATTACAAGACCGCCCAGAGCTTGCGAGCGGTCATAAAGCGCAATCATACGCAAGCGTGCCATCACATTGCCGCGCCGCATTCGGTCCATCTCGCCGATAGACTTTTCCGTCTCAGTAAAGAATGCCTCCGCCATTGGCGTAATGGCAAAGGTCTCGTGTGGTATGCCCAAGTCGTTGACGACGGCCATCGCATCGCTCACGCTCTCCGGAGTCGAGGAGCGGAATGGCATCAGCACCACATGGACATTCTCGCGACCCAGCGCACGGACCGAAAGATAGGTTGAGAGCGCCGAATCAACTCCACCCGATAGACCGATTACTGCTTTCTTCAGGCCCGTTCGCCGAACTTCATCGCGAAGGAAAATCGTAAGCACCTGCACGGCCTGCTCGGCATTCAGGAGCAGTGGCGATTTCGTCAGTACGTGCGGTGCTTCCATTAGTGGTACTTCACTTCAAACTTCTTCTTCAGCGCATCGGCCACGACTTTGGGCACGAAGTCGCTTACATCCTTGCCGTGATGGGCCAATTCTCGGATGATCGTCGAATTCAGATAGGTGTACTGTTCGTGTGGCATCAGAAACACCGTCGTCACTTCCGGCGCGAGCTTGCGATTCATCAGCGCCATCTGAAATTCGTACTCGAAATCGCTGAGGGCGCGAAGTCCGCGCACGACTGCGGTCGCTCCCATCATCCGCGCGTAGTCGATCAACAGGCCCTGAAATGCGTCGCTGCGAATGTTGGTGCGGTCGGAGCAGCTCTCGATCAGCGCAGCCTCGATAAGCCCCTGTCGTTCCGCTTCGCTCAGCAGCGGAGTCTTCTGGCTGTTCCGCGCCAGCGCGACGATCACTTCATCGAACAGCTCGGAAGAACGCCGGATGATGTCCAAATGCCCGTTCGTGATCGGGTCGAAAGTGCCGGGATAGATTGCGATCCGTTTCATAGGTGTAACAGGCGATGGTGTAGCGCACGCTTTAGCTTGTGCGAATGTGTAAACATTTTGCGCAAGCTAAAGCGTGCGCCACAATGTGAAGCTGGCCTCGCCTGCTTTTAACTCCCGTACAAGTTTTGCATTCTCGGGCAGCGAGACTGTATCCCCCGTTCGGTGCTCGATGACGCAAATGCCTCGCGAAGTCAGCCATCCGTTCGCGAAGATCAGGCTCGGAACATCGGTTAATGCGCGGCTTTCATCATACGGCGCATCGGCCAGAACAAGATCGAACGAACTGGCCGGACGGCTTGCGAGAAACCGAAAGACATCACGCGTGTCGAGCTTGATCGCATCCGTGACACCCAGCTTCGCGGCATTCTTTTGGATCGCCTCGATAGCTTTCCGGTCGCGCTCAACAAGCGTTGCTGTCGCTGCTCCCCTACTCAGTGCTTCGAATGCCAATGCACCCGAGCCGGCGAAAAGATCGAGCACCCGCGCGCCTTCAAAGTCCAATATATTAGCGAGCACATTGAAGAGCGACTCGCGCGCGCGATCCGTCGTCGGGCGGGTTGTGTCGCCGGCCGGTGCAACGAGTTCGCGGCTTCGAAATTTTCCGGCGATGATCCTCACTACTCCCCCTCCTTTGGAAGAGCTTGTCCTGAGCTTGTCGAAGGAAGGGGGCGGGGGGTGGTTGTCTCTCGCAAGATCGTAGCATACACGCTCGCCGCGCCGATGGCAAGCGTGTAGAGATATGGATTTTCGCCGACAAGCCGCGCTGCAATCTCCGTTAAATCACACAACGGCGCAAAATCAGCCAGTGAAATTCGTCTCGCCTCGACAAACTCTCCGAGGTTATGCCGCTCGAAATGATCGAGGTCCGAACCACTGAAGATGACGCTCGATGCAACAAAGCCAGGAAAGACCTCCTCCCGACTCTCCGGCGGCAGACTAAGAAAATCCTTCAAAGAATGCGAACTGCAATGAGCGTCCATAACCTCTCCGACGCGGTGTACGTAACAGAGGCCGCCGTTACTGGTTTCAATGAGCGCGGCATTGACGCTGCCGAGCGGTTCGAGAACTATACGCATTGCGCTGAGAGGCGACAGGGCTGGCGCAAGCCGCTCGACAAATTGAATCAGCACGGATGAGCCAAGCGTCGAGGCAAGCACTCGGCGGTCGATCTGCTCGCGGAGCGACTTTGGCACATAAATGTGCGACTCTTCTTCGAGTTCTTCCGGCGTGAGCGGCGATGGCGTCCGGTAAAAAATGTCGCGCGCCGGGTCGAATGCCTGCACGATGATGTCCGGGATTCCATCGGCTTCCCCGATGCAGATCAGCCGCTCGCCATGCACCTCGAAGGCGAGGGCAAGCGCGCTTTGCGTAGTAATACTATGGACGATGAAGCGTTGCACTCCGGCAAAGTTACGTAATCTTTAGCCTGTCATTGCGAGCGGAGCGAAGCAACCTCTTGCCGAAAGCCTTGACTTCGTTGTGGGGATTGCTTCGTCGTGCTTCGCACTCCTCGCAATGACAAGCTTAGTCAAGTGTTAGAAACCGCTGCACTTTCTCGAAATGCTTCTGCCCGAAGCCTTTGATGTTCCGCAGTTCTTCGAGCGTTCGGAAGCGGCCGCGCTCGGCGCGATACGCAATGATCAAGTCTGCTGTTGCCGGGCCGACACCGGGAAGCTTCATTAGGTCGTCTCGTGTGCTGTGATTCAGCGAGATCGAGCCTAACCGGAGATCGGCCTCTTTCGAGTGATTCGCGAGGCGGGCACGGACCGCTGGCGGCAGCAGCGAGTCCTCCGGCAGCGAAAAGAACAGCGAGTCGCGCTCGTTCGCAGCCCGGCTCAGTGCGAAATAGAGGCTGTCCTGCCGCCGTTGATCCGTGATTTCCCGCGCGCTCCGCTGCTTTGGAAACCACTCGTAATAGAGCCGCCGGCCACCGCGATAGAGCACGACGGAAAGCCCCAACCCGATAAAAAGCAGGATCGCCCGCGTCTCGCGCGGCGTGTAGAACTGCCCGGCGAGTGTGTTTGCTTTCGCAAGGAGGTCACGAAGCTTGCCCATATCCATGGCGTAACACCAAGGATTGCGGAATTCTTCCGCCCCTGAATTGTTCGGAAGCCGCTAATACCAAAACAGGCCAAATATGTTCACGTTGCTCGTAATTCTGATTCTTCTTGTCTGCGTCATGCTGACGCTGGTGGTGCTTTCCCAGTCCTCGAAGGGCGATGGACTGGCCGGAGCGCTGGGCGCGCCGGGTTCGGTCGGGGCGGTCTTCGGCGTGCGCCGGGCCTCGGATTTCCTTCAAAAGACGACGATTTGGCTTGCCTGCACGTTCGTCGTGCTCTGCGTCTTCGCCAATCTTTTCTTCCTCCCGCGCGAAAGCTCGATTCCATCGGCCATCCAGGGCGGCAAGGCACCGACTACCCAACCTGCGCCGCAGCGACCGGCAGCGGCGCCATCGGCACCTGCCGTTCCATCCGGCGCGCAGCCGGGTACCGGACAGACCAATCCGGATAATTCTCCGATGCCGAAGTAAAGTGCTGAGTTCTGAGTTCGTAAAACTGAGTTCAGGAATTGAAATTTTGGGTGCTAAAGTGGAATTATCCTCTGCTTTAGCACCTTAGCATTTCCGAACATTAGCATTGAAAACATGAAACGCTACCTGACTCTTTGGTCCATCATTCTTCTTGTCACTCTCACTCTGATCGAAGTTGCGCCTCAGAGCGCCGGTGCTCGAAAGCTGAAGGTCTACAAGCTGCCGACTGAGATCGCGCCGGGACAAATGGGCGTGATCATTTTCGAGAATCCGAACCCCGCAGTCGTCAAGTCCCAAACCACGTGCGTCGGCGAGAAGCTGGCAGGCTGGGTCAAGTCCGACTTCCCCATTCTTCGGTTCGAGCAGAACGGCAAGCAAGTCTGGATGCCTCTGATTTCTTATCAGACGCTCGGCGATAGCTCAATTGCCACATTCATGGCTCCCACATCGGTGGAAGCAGGCAAGGTGCAGTTGTTTCTCGTCAACGACCACGATGTCAGCATTCCATATTCGCTCACGATCATTAAGGAGCTTCGCGCGAAGATTCGGGGACGAAAGAGCCCCGACATAAGACCCGGCGGGACGATGACACTCATCGGCGATGGATTTGTGCCCGAAGGTTTCATCGATGTGAAGAAAGCAACAGACGAACTGGAAACCAACATCGGCCTCAGCAAGCTCTCGAAGGCGGAACAGTGGACGGCGTTGAACAAACGAATCCTCAAAGATTGGGACAAGATCCCGCGCGGAAATTTTCTGACGATCTCACAGAAGGGAAAGAAATGGCGCATCTACGCCGATGGATGCGGCATTGACATCAATGGTCAGACACGAGAGTACACCCTTCCTCCCGACCTGGTTGCTGGCCAGGCAATCCTGAGCATTTTCATCCGCTTAGGCGGGATGGACATCATGGAGACCGATCCTATTCCGGTTGATGTGATCCCGTAATGATCCTTTCATGCGGCCATTCGAAGCAACGAATCGTCCGCGGCTCCCGTTGAGCCTCATCACGCGTGAAAAGAATTCTGCTTCTCTGTCTTTTGGTTGTCCTGGCTACCGCTCCCGACTTGCGGGCGCAAGAGACTGATTCGTCGCTGGCGAAGCATGTCACGCGCGTCAAGACTCCGGTCAAGCACGCGGCTGCGGATACGGTCGGCGTCGTCAATGGAGTTGTTATTACCTACGGCGATTTCAAGTTGCTGCTATCCGGCACGATCAACGACTTCGTAGGTCGCACGGGTGTGCATGTGGTGACCGATAGCGTCTACTCGCAGCTTGTCGATACTGCATGGTCTCGGGCGATGATTGACATCATAGAGGTGAGCGAGATCAACAATCGGAAGTTGTCGCTGACGGATTCGGGCGTAATCGCCTTGCTGCTGGAACATCCACCCGAGTATCTTCGGAAGCAGTTCACCGATTCGGTCGGAGCGTTCCACAAGGACTATCTGTCGATTGCGCTGAACGATCCGCGCAACGACACGACCGTGCGAGACATTCTTGCCGGCGAGCGTATCCGCTTGGAATCGGAGCGATTGGTCGCATCTGTCACTCGGCAAGCAAAGAGCGATTCGGCGCGGGAGCGCACGTTCAAAGCCTGGCTGCGCCGAACGCGGATGCAGGCCAGGATTATCGATCGCCGAATGAACTTTGGTTTTTACTGATTCCTGTTGCAACACACCACGTTACCACTTTTTTATCGTTCATTCTCATCCGATCTTGGAAAACCGACTACGAGAAAATTACATCAATCCTGAGCCGCTGAAACGGCCCGAGATCGAGACGGACGAGATGTTCGAGAACGACCCCGAGCGGGATCAGCGCTTGCCGCGCCGCCGTTTAGCCCGCGAGCGCGTGCTCCAAATTCTCTACGCGCACGAGCTGTCCGGCCGCGATCTCGACGAGCTTTTTTTTGAACTCGCGCAGGCGGACTTGTCTGTGGACGAAACCGCGCTGACGTTCGGCCGCGATCTCGTGCGGGAGTTCGCGCAACACCGGGATGCGATCGACAAGCTGATCAACGAGAAGCTCACTCACTGGGACTTCCGGCGCGTCGCGATGATCGACCGCCTGCTCATCCAGATTGGCATTACCGAGCTCCTCTTCTTTCCAGACATCCCTCCCAAAGCTACGATTAACGAACTGATCGAGATCGCAAAGGACTATTCGACTGAGGAGAGTGGAAAGTTTATCAACGGGATCCTGCACGCGGTCATGACGGAGTTGCAAAAGACTGGCGATCTGAAGAAAAGCGGACGCGGCCTGATCGATCGAAGTTTCAATGACCGAGAGTAAGTCCTACAACAAGAAAGTCGTTTGGTCATGGGCGATGTTCGATTTCGCAATGGGATCGTTCTCGACCACGATGGTTGTCTTCATCTTCCCGATCTACTTCCATGACGTGATCGTCCAGAACGGTCATGGCGATGCCTACTGGGGTCTGACGGTCTTTGGCTCGATGTTGCTCGTCGCGCTCATCACTCCCCTTCTCGGAGCGATGGCGGATGTGCTGAACAACAAGAAGCTCTACCTCGGCATCTTTGCCGGAACCGTCGTCGCATGCACGATCCTCCTCTTCTTTGTTCAGCCTGGCATGGTGCTGATTGCGGCGGCGCTCTTCTTGCTTGCAAATGCGGGTTATGAAGGCGGACTGGTGTTCTACGACGCATTCCTTCCGGAGATCACGACGCCTTCCAACTTCGGCCGTGTCTCGGGACTGGGATTCGCGTTCGGATATGTCGGCTCGCTCGCGATCCTCCTCATCAGCATTCCATTCCTCGATGATTCGTCCCGCAAACTCACGTTTCTCATCACGGCGGTCGACTATGCACTCTTCGCACTGCCGCTGTTCCTCTTCGTGCCCGAGCGGCGCCGCACCGCGTCGGTTCGTTTCGCTGCGCTCGTCAAACTGGGGTTCGGACAACTGAGGACCACTATGAGCCACGTCCGCCAATACAAAGATGTCTCGCGGTTCCTGATGGCGTTCTTCATCTATAATGATGGTATCCTCACAGTCGTTGCATTCAGCGGCATCTACTCGAAGGGCACGCTGCATTTCAATACGCTGGATCTCGCGCTCTTTTTCATAATGGTGCAACTCGTTGCCATCGCGGGCTCACTCATCTTTGGTAGACTCGCGGATCGTCGTGGCCCCAAACTCGCAATCCAAATCACACTCATGATTTGGATCGCCGTCGCCGTGTTCGCCTTCTTCGCAACAACCAAGACTTCCTTCTATGGCGTCGGCATTCTCGCGGGACTCGCGCTTGGCTCATGCCAGGCGTGCTCGCGGAGTCTCATGGCGCTGCTGACGCCACCAAAGCACACCGCAGAGTTCTTCGGCTTTTACGATGGCTTCGCAGGCAAAGCCAGCGGCATTATCGGGCCACTCGTCTTTGGTGGACTCTCCGAACTGCTCGGCGATGAGCGCCCGGCGATTCTCGCGATTGGCGCGTTCTTTCTTGTTGGATTCTTCCTGCTTGGCCGAGTCCGGGAGCAGAGGTCTGGGGGAGAGGAGAGTCAGTTGGAAGCGGCGTAGATCTTCAAGAACTTCCGCTTCCCAACCTTGAGGACAACGCCATCCGCAGTCGGCTGAAACGTTGTCTTCGTGTCCGTTACCTTCTCACCATCGAGCGACACTCCCCCACCATCGATCAACCGACGCGCCTCGCCCTTGCTCGCTGCGAGCTTACGCTCGGCAATAAAATCCGTGAGCAAAATCGGCGAGACACCGGAGATGGTTACTTCCTCTATGTCATCCGGTACTTCCTTCTTGACGAACATCGTCCGGAATCTCTCATACGCGGCATCGGCGGCTTGATCGCCATAGAAGCTGCGGACAATCTCTTGTCCCAGACGAACTTTGAGATCGCGAGGATTCGTGTTCTTGTCTTCGAGTTGCTGCTTGATGAATGCCAGATCTGGCACGCCCGTCGCAAGCTCGAAATAGCGCGCGATCATCGTGTCGGGAATGGACATGGTCTTGCCGAACATCTCGTCGGGTGAGTCCGAGAAATTGATCGAGTTGCCGTAACTCTTCGACATCTTGCGCTCGCCATCGGTGCCTTCGAGCAACGGCATCGTGAGCACGGACTGTGGCTCCATCCCGTGGTGCCGCTGTAACTCGCGGCCAACGAGCAGATTGAATTTCTGATCGGTCCCGCCAAGCTCGATGTCGGAATGGATCGCGACGGAATCCATCCCTTGCGCAAGTGGATAAAGAAATTCGTGCAGCGAGATCGGAAGCTCTTCGTTGAACCGCTTGTGAAAATCCTCACGCTCCAGCATCTGGCTAACAGTGTAGCTGCCCGCAAGCTTAATGACATCCGTGAAGGTCATCGGCGAGAGCCACGTCGAGTTATACATCACCTTCATACGCGAGGCATCCAGTATCCGGCTCACCTGCTCGACATACGTCTCCGCGTTGCGCTTGACCTCGTCGGCGCTGAGCATGGGCCGCGTCTTTTGCCGGCCCGATGGATCGCCAATCATCGCCGTGAAGTCGCCGATGATGAGATACGCCTGATGTCCCAAATCCTGAAACTGCCGCAGCTTACGCAGCACTACACCATGGCCAATGTGGAGGTCCGGCGTGGATGGATCGGCGCCGAACTTCACGACGAGCGGCTTGGACTGCGCACGCGCGCGTTCGATCTTTCGCGCGAGTTCTTCCTCGCTGATCAGATCGACTGCGCCGCGACGAATGAGATCGAGTTGCTCGTTAAGTGGTGGAAAAGTCATGCAGGTTAGAAGAACATTCCGATTCCGACAAACCCGCCCGCTTCGACGCGGAAGTTGCTCGGCCATTGACCGATCGGGCGTGTCTGCGCGCCATCACCGTTCCACTGCCGTTTCGAAAGCACGCCGCCGATCGTCCAATAGCCATCGTTGCTGCGCAGCGGGCTGAACGGCATGTCGAGTTGCACGCGGCCGCCATAAGTGTAACCCGTTGTGCCCTGTCCCGTCGTGGATGAGCCATCCTGAACCGAGGAGGGATCGAACGACGAATTCTCTACCTTCACGGTCTGCGGAATTTCGTAGCCGACAGCATAGCGTATCCGTACGTCAGCATTGAGGTTGAGCGGAATCACGCCTTCGAATCCAAATCCGATGTGCGTTGATGTGACCGTCTCGGTGTAATCCTGACTTGGGTCGGGCGCAAGCGTGCCTGCGTCGGTGCCGTCGAGTTGACCTGTCCGACGACTCGCGAAGCTGCTGCGCTCGATCGCAATATACGGTTGGAAGAACGGCAGCATTTCCCATCCCAGCGTTGCGCAGCCCGAGAGATCGCTGTGCTGCACGTCCTCCTGTTGCGTCGTAAATGTGCCGTGCCCCAAAAGCTGTGAGTTGGCGTAGAGATGTCCGACTTCAAGGCGTTTCATGGTGACGGCTGGAATCGCCGCTTCGATCGACAGAAAGAAGGGCAGTCGCAAATCCTGCCGCATCCGATATGTAATGCGCGGCATGAATGCAAGTGCGGTGAGGCTGTTCCCCATCACATCTTGCGGCGAGCCGTCGATTCTGTTCGAGAAATCCTCCTCGTAATACGTGTTGAACGCCGAGAGCGCGACGGAGACTTCCCACGGCTTCTCCTGAGCGTGGGCAACGCGCGCATGCGCGAACGCGCTAATCGCCAGAGCGCAGATCGCGACGCGCATCGCGCTGTTTGATCGCATCACGTTTATCGTACAGTTTCTTTCCACGAGCGAGTCCAAGCAAAACCTTTGCCTTATTACCTTTAAAATACATTTTGAGCGGGATAAGCGTTGCGCCTTTATCCGCAAGCTTGACCTTGAGTCGAGCGATCTCACGCGCATGTGCCAGCAACTTCCGGCTTCGCTTGTCCTCCATGTTGAAGCGATTGCCATGCACATACGGCGCGATGTGGACGTTCTCGAGCCACAACTCGTCGGCTTTGATCTGCGCGTAGCCATCGGAGAGCTGCACCTTCCCGGCCCTCAGCGACTTGACCTCGGTGCCGCCCAACGCGATGCCAACTTCCAGCTCTTCCGAGATAGCGTAGTCGTGCCGCGCCTTACGGTTATCGGCGATGGCCTTCACCTTCCGCTCGCGCGGGGCGGTTGCAGGTGGAGCTGATGGGCGTTTGGCTGGCATAGGGCGTGTAAGAACGGCACGGGGCCACCCGCCGTGCCCCAAAATCCTCTTCTATAAAAAGCGAAACCCCGGCAATATGCCGGGGCTTCTGAAGTTTTGACAAACGAATCTGAAACAGTAACCGCAGGAGCGTACTTAGTTCGAACCTGTGGCTGGTACACTGAGCGCCATCGTATTCGATGTAGGTCTCGACATGTTCGAGGCCACTCCGCTGTTCGAGAACAGCCGCTTGCCGCCGGCGAAGCGCTTCGACCAGTAGGTGCTCTCGAGCGAGCCGACCGTGACGCCGCGCGAGCATGCCGCGTTCGCGAACAGTCCCTCGCCGATGTAGATGCCGACGTGCGTGATCGGCGCGTAGCCGGCCGTCTTGAAGAAGACGAGGTCGCCAAACTGCAAGCCCTCACGCGAAACCGACTCACCTAACTGCCACTGCATGTAGGCAGTGCGTGGAAGCTCAAGGCCGAAGGCGCGTTGAAATACTTCGCGTGTAAAGGCTGAGCAGTCGATGCCCGTGCGTGTGCCGCCGCCGAACTCATAACGCGTGCCGATCCAGTCGATGATCTCGGCCATGATGTCGCTCCGCTGTGCGGCGCGTGTAGGATCGGTCTCGTCGTAAAGCGTGAAATCTTTCGAGCGCTCGCGGACAAGCTCCGGATTTATCGTCGTGTCGCCGGTTGCACCGGGACGCGCCTTGAAAAATTGCTCGATCGAAACCGCGACATCGTCTTCGGCTTGCTCTTCACGAGCAGCCTGTGCGATTTCGGATTGGATTTCTGCAGATTGCAGTGGGGCGGTGTCGCCAACGGAGACCTTTGAAAGATCCCGGATTTTCTGGACTATTTCCTGCTTTTCCTCAGTCGTGAGCGCTTTCTGGGCTACATGCGGATGCGGTCTCCGCTGGGAGAGCCTAGCATAACGATGGCCTTTATGGCGAGCGTTTTGCGCGATTTTCCCCTGTTTCCCATGCGGGCGGCTGGTTACGTGAGTCTTCACGTGACTGGCCACCTGCTTGCGCCCGTGCTTATGCGTTCGGGCTGAAGTATCCGCTGCGGTCGCCGACGTGATCGCTATCGCGAGCAGCACCAAGGACAAGACGGATACCCAACGCCGTATGATCTTTTGGGTCATGCGGTGTCTGGTTTATTGGTTGTGGATGAACAATTACTACTATAAAGAGGACTTTCGATGCACCTCAAATGGGCTTTCTGTGGGATGCTTCGAACGTACTCTATGCAAATATACGACATTTTTTCTCCGGGTCCGGCAAAACCGTCTTCCGTTGGCACGGAAAGCTGTTGTACTGTATCGCCGTCACTCCTCTCATTGCCTCAAACACCGGGCCGTAATTCTTTCAGAAGTCATTGCCCTTGGGATGGTGCCCACCGTATCCATGCTGTCTCTAAGCAAACCCGACAGCCGCCGCGAACCAGCCGCGAGCGTTTGTGCTTCATGAACAATGGCGATTCAAAGCCATTTTCGCCAATTCATAAAGACAGCGCAAATCATTTTGATTTTCGATTTTTGATTGGAGTTCATGAACAAACTTCTGTGAGACAAATCGGTCGCTGTGATCGAGTAGGTGCCCATGCCAGCATGTACAATAACTCCGAACCCGATGTTTTGTTACATGAATTTTTTAGATACTTTTGGAAAGCTACTCCCGCACCACCTTCCGCAGCACGGTGCCTGTCGCGGCTTGAATCCGAAGGAAGTACGTACCCGACGGAAGCTTCGAAAGATCGAGCGTAATTTCG
>JADGPZ010000022.1 GCA_017882165.1 Candidatus Kapaibacterium sp. | reverse complement strand
GCCGCCGGGATGGAGGACATCGGCCACCTGCCGGAGTCGCAGCGCTTCTGCGACCCGGTGTAACATTCTAACCCATTGCTACCATGGACATTCACCATTTGCTCGAATCATCCACGCAGAGCCAATCACCCTATATACTCCCCTTCAATCAGATTGGCATGGCCGATATTGGACGTGTCGGAGGAAAGAACGCGTCACTCGGCGAAATGATATCCAAGCTCTCACCGCTCGGCGTTCGCGTACCCAATGGGTTTGCGCTCACGACCGAGGCGTTTTGGGAATTCATTGCTGCAAACAATCTCAAGTCCACAATTCAGGAAGCACTTGCTTCGCTCGATCGAAAAGACTTCGCGAATCTTCATGAAGTAGGAGAAACGATCCGAGCAGCCATGCTGCTCGGTACCATACCGCAAGCGATCAAGGAGGCGATCGTCAAGGAATATCTCACCCTGGCCGAGAATGGCATCCGCGCAACAGTGGCCGTGCGGAGCAGCGCGACCGCAGAAGACCTTCCGAATGCAAGTTTTGCAGGTCAGCAAGAGACGTTCCTCAATGTAAGCGGTGAAGAAGAAGTCGTGCTCGCGGTTCGCAAGTGTTTCGCATCGCTCTATACCGATCGTGCGATCAAGTATCGCGAGGACAACAAGTTCGATCACATGAAGGTCGGACTTTCCGTAGGCATTCAACGCATGATCCGGGCCGACAAAGGCGCATCCGGCGTGGCATTCACCATCGATCCCGACACGGGGTTCAACAACGCGATGCTCGTCACGGGCGCGTGGGGCTTGGGCGAGAATGTTGTTGGCGGCGCGGTGATCCCTGACGAGTTCATGTTATTCAAACCGTCGCTCCGAACGGGTAAGCGAGCAGTCATCTCGAAGAAGCTCGGCTTGAAAGAGAAAATGATGGTTCTGAACGATGGGAAGCAACATGATCCCGACGTGCGCATGTTGAACATCGACACCCCCGAAGCGCTCCGTAACTCGTTCGTGCTGACCGATCTCCAATTGGAGCACTTAGGATTGTGGCTGCTTACGATCGAAGAGCATTATGGCCGTCCGATGGACATTGAGTGGGCACTCGACGGCATCACCGGCGAACTCTGGATTCTTCAGGCACGACCCGAAACGGTTCGTTCGCGCGAACAACATCTGACGATCACCGAATATGAACTGAACGAAGAAGGCATTCTGCTCGCGCGAGGTATGGGACTCGGAAATAAGATCGTAACTGGACGCGCGCGCCTTTTGGCCTCCCCCAAGCAAGAGAATCTCCTCCAAGACGGTGAGATTCTCGTCACAGACATCACCAGCCCGGATTGGGATCCGATCCTGAAGCGCGCGGGCGCTATTGTGACCAACAACGGCGGACGGACGAGTCACGCCGCCATCGTTGCCCGAGAACTCGGGACACCGGCGATCATCGGCACGGTCAATGGAACCGGTACGATCGCGGACGGCGAGACGATCACGATCGTGTGCGACACGGCTTCACGGGGCGAGGTCTATCGTGGCACGTTGCGGTTCTCGAAGCGCGAGCGCGAGATTGCGTCGATCGCAATGCCACGCACACACCCGATGCTCATCCTCGGCGATCCGGAACAAGCATTTCGGCTCTCTTTCTATCCCAACATGGGCGTTGGTTTGCTTCGGCTGGAATTCATCATCAACAATCTGGTGAAGATCCATCCGATGGCGCTTGTCAATTATCCGAATCTCAAAGACGAACAAGCCAAGAAGCAGATCGAGCACCTCACGGTTGGTTACGCGGATAAGAAGCAATACTTCGTCGAAATGCTGGCGCAAGGCGTTGCAACCATCGCCGCCGCATTTTCACCCAAGGATGTCATCGTTCGTATGAGCGATTTCAAGACGAACGAATATGCGAATCTCATCGGTGGCGCGGAGTTCGAACCGAAAGAGGAAAATCCGATGCTCGGCTTCCGTGGCGCTTCGCGCTATTACAATCCGCGCTATCAGGCCGGCTTCGAGCTCGAGTGCCAGGCCATGCGCCGGGTGCGGGACGAGATCGGACTTGCAAACGTGAAACTTATGATCCCCTTCTGCCGCACGGTCGAAGAGGGCAAGCGGGTCATGAGAATTATGGAGGAACAAGGTCTCCGGCGCGGCGAGAACGGACTTGAGATCTACGTAATGGCCGAAATCCCGAGCAACGTGATCCTTGCCAAGCAGTTTGCCGAAATCTTCGATGGATTCTCCATCGGCTCGAACGACCTGACGCAGCTCACGCTGGGCATCGATCGCGATTCGGCGATCATCCGCGATCTTTTCGACGAGCAGAACGAAGCGCCAAAAGCATTAATGGCATCAATGATTGAATCCTCCCGCCTTGCAGGCCGTAAGATCGGTCTGTGCGGCCAGGCGCCGAGCGACCATCCTGAGTTCGCGGAGTTCTTGGTCTCACACCACATTGATAGCATCTCCTTCAACCCCGATTCATTACTTCGGGGCATTGAGAATATCAATCTGGCCGAAGCGAAGTATCCGAGCCATTTCGATCTCAATTCCGAGGAAGCCATCCTGGTTCATGCGGATCATTTGTCGGATTTCGATGCGGAAGAATGAAGATAATGCTTATTAGAATTCAATTGGAATGAATCGAGTAAAAAATAAAGTCGCTGTCATCACTGGCGCGTCGCTCGGTATCGGCCGTGCAACGGCGATCCGGCTCGCCGAAGAGGGCGCCCGCGTTGCTGTCACGGATGTCCTCGACGGCCCCGGAGCGGAAGTAGTGAGCGAGATCAAGAACAAGGGCGGCGAAGCAGCTTTTTGGCATCTCGATGTCTCAAAAGAGGCAGAAGTCAAGCGCGTCATGACTGAGATTGCTGCGAAGTGGGATCACATCGACATCCTCATCAATAATGCTGGCATTTCCGGTGCAAACAAGCCGACCGACGAACTGACCGAGCAAGAATGGGATTCGCTCATGGCGGTGAACGTCAAGGGCGTCTTCTTCTGCACCAAGCATGCGATTCCCTTCCTGCGCAAAGCTGGCAGTGGGAGTATCATCAATCTCTCTTCGATTTACGGAATCATCGGCGCAGGTGATGTGCCGGCCTATCATGCGTCGAAGGGCGCGGTGGCAGAAATGTCGAAGAACGATGCGATCCTATACGCGAAGGAGCAAATCCGCGTCAACTCCGTCCATCCCGGATTTATTTGGACACCGATGGTCGAGAACTTCGCGAAGACCTCTGGCGGTGTGGACGAAGTGCGCAAGGCACTCGACGCGCTCCATCCGCTCGGTCATATCGGCGAGGCCGATGATATTGCATGGGGCATCGTCTATCTCGCATCGGATGAATCCAAGTTCGTAACCGGCTCCGAGCTTGTGATCGACGGAGGGTACACGGCCCGATGACCGATCCAACGCCAACCTCTACTATGGAGGGTAAGGGCCTGACGATTGAAGCGCAAGCCTCTTACCCTCTCTCTCCTTCCGCGCAGCATCCGCTCGACGTCTTTTTTCATCCGAAGAGCATCGCGATTATCGGTGCGTCGGAACGACCGGGAAGTCCCGGTGAAGCGCTGACTACGAATCTGTTTGCCAAGACCACTACTGGGATCGATGTGTTCGCAGTGAATTCGGTCCACAAAACTATTGCTGGACACCAAGCATACGCGAGTATTGCCGATGTGCCAAAACAAATTGATCTGGCCATCATCGTTACACCTGCCCGCACGGTGCCGGACCTTATCAGCGAGTGCGTCCAGGCCAATGTTCGCGGCGCGATCATCATCTCGGCGGGATTTCGCGAGGCGGGAGCGGCAGGCAAGGCGCTCGAGCGCGAAATAGCTGAACGGATCAAAGACACCCGACTGCGCGTGGTCGGACCCAACTGCATCGGCGTGATGAACCCGATCACGGGGCTGAACGCGACCTTTGCTCGCAAAGCTGCGCTACCGGGAAGCGTTGCATTTATCAGCCAGAGTGGCGCGCTCTGCACAGCAATTCTCGACTGGAGCCTGAGCGAATCGCTCGGTTTCAGCGCGTTCGTATCCGTTGGCTCCATGCTCGATGTTGGCTGGGGCGATCTCATCGATTATCTCGGCAACGATCCGGACACGGAGTCGATCGTTATCTACATGGAGTCGATTGGCAACGCGCCGAGCTTCCTCGCTGCGGCGCGCGAGGTGGCACTCCGCAAGCCAATTATCGTCATCAAAGCTGGCCGCACAGAAGCAGCCGCCAAAGCGGCTGCTTCGCACACGGGCGCAATGACCGGCAGCGATGACGTGCTCGATGCGGCCTTTCGCCGCGCGGGCGTGCTCCGCGTCGATTCAATCGGCGATCTGTTTCACATTGCAGAAGTTCTTGCGAAGCAGCCACGACCAAAGGGCCGCCGTCTCGCCATCGTCACGAATGCCGGCGGGCCCGGTGTCCTCGCCGCCGACGCACTCATGGAAGGCGGCGGAGAACTCGCACAGCTTTCGAGCGAGACAATGAAGACGCTCGACAGCATGCTGCCGCCCAGTTGGAGTCACGGTAATCCGATCGACATTCTTGCCGACTCCACCGAGGCAACGTTTGTCCGGACTGTCGAGCTTGCACTCAAGGATCAGAATACGGATGGTGTCCTTGCCATGACCGCTCCGCTTGTCGCAGCAAGACCGATCAACTTGGCGAAGAGCATTTCAAAGCTCACGACACTCGGGAAACCGCTCATCGCGTCATTTATGGGCGGGAGCGATGTGTCCGACGCCGATGGGTTCATGAGCCGCGGTGGCATCCCAACCTTCGCATTCCCCGATGATGCTGCGCGCGTATTCAACTACATGTGGAAGTTCGGCGAGAATCTCAAGATACTGGAAAGCTCAGAACTGCCAGCACCCAATCCTACCCCGAAGCAATCAGCCACGATCGAGACCGCCCTTCGTGAAGGCCGCACTATCCTGACGGAAGTTGAATCCAAGCAACTGCTAACCGCTTACGGCATCCCGGTGACCGAGACCATCGCGGCGAGCACCGTTGAAGAGGCAATCGAAGCCGCGCAGCGGATCGGCTTCCCTGTCGTTCTGAAGTTGCTCTCCAAGACAATCACACACAAGTCAGACATCGGTGGAGTAAAGCTCAATATCCAAACGGAGGGCGATGTCCGCAAGGCGTATAATGAGATCCAGACCTCGGTACTTGCTCGCAAAACCAGTTCTGATTTTGATGGTGTTTCAGTCCAGCCAATGGTGAGCAGCGATGGTTACGAACTGATTCTCGGCAGCAGCATTGACCCGCAGTTCGGCCCGGTGATCCTCTTTGGCGCCGGAGGAGTGTTTGCGGAAGTGATGAAGGACACCGTGCTTGAGCTTCCGCCGCTGAACCCGGCAATCGCACGCCGAATGATCGAGCGAACGAAGATCTGGCAAGCCCTGAAAGGAACGCGCGGCAAGAAGCCGATCGATGTCGATGCCCTCGAATCGCTTCTCGTGCAATTCAGTCAACTCATTATCGAGCAACCGTGGATCGCCGAGATCGACATCAATCCCCTGATCGCCGACAGCACGGGCTGCCTGGCACTCGATGCGCGTGTTCTGTTGCATGAATCAACAACGGCTTTTGAGAATTTACCTCGCCCGGCTATGATCTCGCTTGCGAGACAGTAGCCTCACCGACCTTCTAACCTCACCGAATCCGATGCACAAATTAGAAAAACGAGCCTGGGCCGAACCGTTTAAGATCAAAGTTGTCGAGCCACTACGCATGACGACTCGCGAGTATCGCGAGCGAGCGCTCGAGGAGGCCGGTTACAACACATTCCTGCTGCGATCGCGCGATGTCTATATCGATCTCCTGACCGATAGCGGCACGAACGCGATGAGCGACAATCAATGGGCCGGAATGATGCTGGGCGATGAAGCCTACGCCGGCAGCGAGAATTATTATCACCTCGAAGATAAAGTCCGGCAGTATTACGGCTACAAATATCTTGTACCGACGCATCAAGGTCGCGGCGCAGAGCACCTGATCTCACAAATTCTGATCAAGCCCGGTGATTTCGTGCCGGGCAATATGTACTTCACGACAACCCGTCTGCATCAGGAGCTTGCGGGCGGGACGTTCGTTGATGTTATCATCGACGAAGCTCATGACCCTGAGAGCTTGCATCCCTTTAAAGGCAATCTCGATTTAGGCAAGCTCGAATCTCTCATTCAGCGCGTCGGGGCAAATCGCATCTCCTACGTGACGGCAGCAGCGACCGTCAATATGGCCGGTGGCCAGCCGATCTCGATGCAAAACCTGCGCGAGCTGCGCCAACTCACGGCGAAGCATGGCATTCGCGTTGTGCTCGATGCCACACGGGCTATCGAGAACGCATGGTTCATCAAGCAGCGTGAAGCCGGTTATGAATCGCACTCGATGCCCGACATTCTGCTCGAGATGTGCTCCTACACAGATGCCTGCACGATGAGTGGCAAGAAGGATTTGCTCGTCAACATCGGGGGCTTTCTGGCGCTTAACGACACGGGAATTTTTGAAGAAGCTCGAAATCTCGTCGTGGTCTATGAGGGATTACACACGTATGGCGGCCTGGCCGGCCGCGATCTTGAAGCAATGGCCCGAGGCATCGAAGAGGCCGTGCAGGAAGATCACATTCGCGCGCGCGTCGGGCAAGTCGAGTATGTCGGCGAGCGGCTGCTCTCGATCGGTATACCGATTGTCGTGCCCATCGGCGGACACGCCGTCTTCTTAGATGCGAAGCGATTCCTGCCGCAGATCGATCAGCTTCAGTTTCCGGCGCAAGTACTTGCAGCGGAGCTCTATCTCGAATCCGGTATCCGGACGATGGAGCGTGGAATCGTCTCGGCCGGCCGCGACAAAGTCACTGGCGAAAACGTCATGCCGAAGTTAGAGCTTGTACGGCTCACCTTCCCCCGCCGCGTCTATACGCAGGCGCACTGCGATGTTGTGACCGAAGCGGTCGAGGCGGTCTACGATCGCCGCAAGAAAGTGCGAGGGCTTCGGATGGTCTATGAACCGAAATATCTTCGGTTCTTCCAGACGCGGTTCGAGCGACTCTAAACAGTTGGCGGCCGCCAACTCGACGGCAGGTTCTTCTCAATCTCGATTCCCTCGAACGGCTTGGATACGCGTGGGCCAACCTGGCGCACCCAATCAGCCATCCGCTGAATGCCTTCGGCGAGTGGTGTCTCTGCGCGAGATCCAAAGACGCGCTGCACTTTCGAGTGGTCGCTCCACGCATCGACCACCTCGTTGCGCGCGGGCAGGTGCTTCAACTCCGTTTGGACCCCCATGGCGGTCATCACCTCTCTTGCCAGCTCGTTTACTGACGACACATTGTCCGCGCCGACATTGAATACCTCATTCCGAGCACCGTCGAGCGTCGCGCTCTCGGCGATAAAGGGCGCAACGTCGCCGATGTAAGAGAAGGCGCGCTTCTGCTCCCCATCACCAAAGACCGTGTATGGCTCGCCGCGCAGCGATTGGTTCATAAAGATGCCGATCACGTTACGATACTTATCGCCGGTATTCTGACGCTCGCCATAAACATTATGTGGGCGGAAGATCACGTAGTCCAAACCGAACATTTCATGCGAAGCCTTCAGGTCGAGTTCGACCGCATACTTCGCGATGCCGTAGGAGTCTTCTGGTGATGGCGTGAGGTCTTCCCGCATCGGCAATTGATTCTTACCATAAACTGCGATTGAACTCGTAAAGATGAATCGCTTGACATCGTGCTTCACCGACTCATTGATCAGATTGACCGAGCCGATGACGTTGTTCGTATAGTTGAATCGCTTAATGAAGTGCGAAAGCCCCTCGGCCGCGTATGCCGCGAGGTGGAAGACGTAATCGAATGCATACTCATCGAACAATCGCGCGATCCGCACATGATCGGTGCAGCTCGCCTCGATGAATGTCGCATGCGAGTTGACATTGTCGACGAATCCGCCGGAAAGATCGTCGAGCGCGACGACCTCGTGTCCCCGTGCGAGCAATTCATCGACAACGTGCGATCCAATAAATCCGGCCGCGCCGGTGACTAATGATCTCATTTGGATAACTCTCTATGAATAAAGCCGCGCTCTGCGAGTCCCTGGGTGCCTCGATAGCCTCGGAAGTAATCGCGGATGCCAGCCAGCATGGCGCGGGCCGCCTGACGTTTATGGATGCGCCAATCGTATGCAAAGCGATAGGCTAAAAACATCGGATAGAACAGCCAGAATCGAATGGCATTGAGGCCACGATAATACTTGTGCGCGTAAATAAACGCATTACGGTGCTGAAGGTACATATAGAACGGCGTCTCGTCACCGATCGGCGCGCCGGCAAGATTGTGAAAGATCACGCACTTCGGCTCGTACATGCACGTGTACCCCGCGTTGCGTGCGCGATGGCACCAATCGGCTTCTTCCCAGTAGATGAAGTAGTCCGGCGACAGAATCCCGATCTCGCGAATCACCGAGCCGCGCATGAGCATCAGGCACCCGCAGGCGTATGGAATCTCGATCGGAGTATCGTACTTGCCCGTGTCCTTCTCCTCGACGCCGTAGTGGTGATAGCCCATGTGCCACTTCTGGTAGCAGCCGGCGTACCATAGGATGTCTGATTGCCCGCCGCGCTTCTCCGGCGCATAGTAAATCTTGCCGCTCACCGCCGCAATCTTCGCATCGGATTCCAAACGCGCAACGAGTGGTTCGAGAAATCCCGGCGTCACGATCGTGTCGTTGTTAAGCAGTAGGACATGGTCACATCCCGAGTGGAGTGCATGCTCGATGCCGATATTATTCCCGCCGGTAAAGCCGGTGTTCTCCTTCGAATGGATATGTGTCACGCCAGGAAACTCGGCCTGCAAACGAGCACCGCTGCCATCGTGCGAGCCATTGTCAACGACAATGACCTCCACACTCGGATACGAAATCGTCTCAAGCGACCTGAGACACCGCACCGTATCAGTGTAACCATTATAGTTGACAAGCACGATGCCAACTTTCGGCAACATGCTCATCCGAGTCTCTCCAAAATATCGACTGCCATCTGGTAACGCCGGAATGGCGGCATCATATAAACACCGTCCACGAGCGAGCGAGCCTCCTTCAAGAATTCAACACAAATGTCCACGCCTTCCTCACTCTGGGCATCGACATTTGACCTTGCGGCGATCCGGTCGCGAATCCACTGAGGTACCGACATGCCGGGAACTTCATAATGTAAAAACTCCGCGTGCCGAATGCTGCGCAACGGCATGATGCCAAGCATCACTTTCGCATTTCCCTGGAATGAGCGAATCGCTTCAAGGAATGGCACGAGTGCTTTCATCTCAAAAAGCGGCTGGGTAAAGACGACTTCGCAGCCCTCGGCAATCTTCCGTTCGAGTCGTGCAAGCTCGCGCTCCATGTCGTCGGCGACAGGGTTGCAGGCGCACGCAATAAGGAGGTGCGTGCAGTTCGTCTCGCCGCCAGAAATCGGATTTCCCAAAAGATCGCAGCCACCGTTCATGGAGTGAACGGCGCGAATCAGGCCAATGGCGTCGATGTCATACACGCTCGTCGCATACGGGTAGTCGCCGATCTGTGCAGGGTCGCCGGTTACGCAGAGAATATTTCGAACGCCGAGCGCGTCGGCGCCCAGTAATTCCGATTGCAGACCGACCATATTACGATCGCGGCAAGCCAGGTGGGTCATCGCCTCGATGCCGCACTGCGACTGCACGAGATGCCCGATGGTGATCGAACTCATGCGCAATCGCGCGCGCGCGCCGTCGGAGATATTCACCGCATCAATCCCAGCTTTGCCGAGAAACGATGCGCCTTCGAGGACGCTCGACATATCAAGTCCTCTGGGCACATCGAGCTCGACTGTCGCAAGAAATTTCTTACCGAGGTTTTGCTTGAAGTGCGAGAACTTGGTTTGGTCCGCTGCTCCGTTTGGCCGTTCGGGCTTGACCTTGATCTCCTGCATCTTGATCTCGCCAGCCTTCACACCCTGGATCGCCTTATGGATTGCGCTAATGTGCTCCGGCCGTGCGCCACCTGCGGCGCCGATGATCGAGACACCCGCCTCGACTAATCTTCTTGCGCTCTCGCCGATGTACTCCGGCGTTGCATGATAAATCGCCCGGCCGTCCGTGAGCGTCGGGATGCCAATGTCCGGCTGCGCGCTGATCGCAATTCCAGGGAGCGCGAATGCCTGAATAATCGAGAGCATGCGGTTGGGACCGACTGTTCCATTCGAGCCGATCGCGGCGACGCCATGCGCGATCAGCCGCTTCGCAACCGCATGTGCATAATCCGTTGCGAGCAATGCGCCGTCTTCGGGGAAGGTCTTCTGCGCGATGATCGGGATGTGCGGCGCGACGCGCTGCACCTCTTCGATTGCGATCTCCAGTTCTTCGAGACTGACAAAGCTTCGAAGCATGAAAACATCCGGGCCTCCATCGAGCAATGCGAGTGCCTGCTCGTGGAAGGCCTGACGTACATCATCGGGCTTCAGCGGGCCGATGGGCGCAAGAAACTTTCCGACCGGTCCAATCGCCGCTGCGACGAAAAGTCCGTTGTCACTTGCCGCAGTCCGCGCAAGCCATACTCCTTTGCGGTTGATCTCGTAGGTCTTCTCAGCCAGATGATGCCGCGCCAATGTCAGCGCATTGGCGTGCTCAGTGTTGGATATCAGCAGTTCCGCACCGGCCTCGGCAAAGGCACGGTGGACGTGCTCGATCACGATCGGCTGTGTGAGGTTATACCGCTCCGGCAGCGGGTCGGAAAGCCCCTGCACGGCCAGCGTGGCCGAAATCGAGCCATCCGTCAGGATCGGGCGCTGGGTAGCAACCCGCAGCCGCGCCGAAAAGCGGTCGAGATTAGTTGGGTGTAAGTGGGCAGTCTCTGGCATCTGGCGATGCCCGAACGCATTAGGAAAGAGGTTTGTCCCGCAAAGAATTACCGCCCCAGCATCGCCACAGACGCAGGGCCACCCTGCTTATCGAGCTTGAGGAACGCCTTGAAGGACTCGACATCGCGCGTGAAGCCGGGGAAGCTTGCCAGCGGCTTGTCGTCGGGCGAAACGATGACGTAGTACGGCAGCGCAATCGTATTGAAGCGCGACTCTTCCATGTCGCGGTTCGAATCGTTATTCGCTGTTCCTTTATCGGTATAAAGCCGAGCGAGCACATAGTTGCCGAACATCTCTTTCACGTCCGGGCGGCTGAAGACGCCGGATTCCATAGCGCGGCAGTTCGTACAGGTATATCCGGTGAAATCAATAAAGATGTTCTTTCCCGTCCTTTTCGCCTCCGCGAGCGCCGTGGGATAACTTGGAATCCAGGTCTCCTGCTGTGGAGCGGTATTTGCGGGTCTCTGCGACGATCCCATCGAGGCCATACTGGCCCCCGGTTGCTCGCTCATGTCGGCAGCCGGTGGCAGGAAGGCATCAATATCGCCTAACGGCTGATTGTGGAATCCGGTATAAAGATAAATGCCGCCCGTCAGGAAGAGCACGGCAATGCAGACCCGTATCGCCCCGATGTGCTCGACCGGCGTGTCATGCGAAAGCTGGAAGCGCCCGAGCACATAAAATGTCGTCATGATGGCGATCGCCATCCAGGCAGCAAGGACGAGATCGCGGTTAAAAATATGCCACGACCAGATGAGATCGACGTTCGATAAGAACTTGAGCGCCGCAGCGATCTCCAAAAACCCCATCACGACCTTGACGTTATTCATCCACGTGCCCGAGCGCGGAAGCTGCTTCATCATTTGCGGGAAGACGGCCAGCAGGAAGAACGGCATCGCAAAGATCGTCGCAAAGACCACCATGCCAATGAGCGGCACGAACCACGCGCCCCGCGTGAAGGTCACCATCAGGGTCCCGACGAACGGCACCGTGCAGGTAAAGCTCGTCAGCGAAAAAACAAAGCCCATGAGCACGACCGAGACCATCCGGTTCTTGGACTTCTGGGCCGTCATGTTCAGCTTTGAAAGCACCGAGGACGGAATGCCAATCTCGAAGAGTCCGAATAGATTCAGCGCAAAGATGATAAAGATCCCTGCGATGAAGAGATTCGCAATGGGATTCGCCGCAAACTGTTGAATCCCTGCCTTGCCCAAAATGAGCGAAAGCAGAAAGCCGAGCAGAACGAACGTTGCGATGATCCCGGCCGCGTAAAACGTTGCGTCCTTGATCGCTTCCTTGCGGCTGCCGGCGTTGCGCTTTGTGAAAAAGCTGACCGTGATCGGCACCATCGGGAAGACGCAGGGTGTCATCAACGCGAGCAGCCCGGCTCCTGCGGCCGTCAGGATAAAGCTCCAGATCGAGTCCTGCGTGTTCGCGACTGCATCACCCTTCGCTGCCACTTGTCCCGTCCCTCCCGGACTCGATGGCGGCTGGCTCGATGCACCCGGCGAACTTTGGCTCATCTTCACAGATGAGTCCTTGTTCCGAATCATCGCCTTGTCCGCGCTGTCGATCTTGGGGGCGTTGGCCATGTCCTCCGATGAGGTGTCAGGCGTGCCTTCGGCAATGGTGAGCATCAGTGGCTTCTCACCAATAACGTCCATTGGAACAGTGTAGACCGCCGGCGGCAGACATTGCGTCTCATTACAGGTCTGATACTTCAAAAACAGTGAGAATGGAACAGGCTGCTTGGCATTCTCCTTGACCTTTATCGTTGCGATGACGTCGAAGGGAGTATGGTGGGCCTTCGTCACCATCTCGAATCCGGAATCATATTTGGGTACGATCTTCCCGGTCTCGCTCAACTTTCCAACGATCTCAAAGTACTTCGAAATCGCATCCGGAACCTGGAGGCTCAAGGGGATGAGTCCGCCTTCGGCCGACATAGAAGAACTCCAGATGTGATATGGCTTCCGAAGAGCGATATGGATGCGAACTTGGAATGTCTTACCGGTCTGAGGATGCGACTTCGGTTCGAGCTTCATCGTGAAGATCGCCGAATCCATGTGGAGCTTCGGCTCGATTCGCTTCGGATCGGTAGCACGACCAGTCACTGCTGCGGCGATAACCGCGCAGAGGATGGCAAACGGGGCAATATGTCGGGCGATGCTTCTCACATTAATGAATTAATTTCTCTCTTGTATTCAAAGTTCATGAAAGCGAAGTCCCTAATTCGTTGCGAATTCCTGCTTTTTGAGTGATACTTCATACCAGCACGGCGGCAGGCACTGCTTCGACGCTTTGTTAATCGCCATGTAACCAACGAAAAGCCGAAACGGAATAGCTCCCTTCACCGTCTCCCGCACCTTGATAGTCGCCAAAAGATCGAAAGGTTCACGGTGGTAGCTGCGTGTGGCCTCCATGTCCGAGTCATAGCTACAGATGACCTTGCCGGTCTCCTTCAGCGAAACAAGCTCAAACAAGTTTTGCAGCGAATCGGGAATCAAGACTTTCGTCGGAAAGCAGCAATCGTTTGAAGCGCCATATCCTTTGACGCTCGTAATCTGCCAGTCATTACTCTGCTTGACATGGATGCGTGCTGTAAACTTCTCGCCACGGTGCAACGTCCCTTTCGGAACCCCCGAAAGCGTGAGCACAGTCGAATCCGGGTGTGTTCTTCGCTCGATACGCTTCGGATCGTTGGCATAACCACTCACCGCCGCGAGCATCGCAGCGCAGATCAGGAGGAGGCCGATCGAACGGATATTACCCATCGGATTGATCAGTCCCCGTCGTAGCTTGCCATGTTTGGAATCCACACCCGCGGATGCTTTTGTTTCTGCCAATCCTCGGCAGCTTTTTCGATCACATCTTCGTGGCTCGCATCCGGTTCTCTCATCGCAAAGCTAAAATCAATCGGCTTTTGTCCCAGCGCGACCATTGGAACGGAGTACCAGCGCGGCGGCTGGCACGTTGACTCGTTGCAGGTCTGGTAATTGACGTACAGATAGAACGGCACCGGCGCTGCCGCGGCCTCGCGGACCGTGACTTTTGCAATCACATCGTACTCGCCGTAATGCGCGCGGGTTGCGACATCGAATGCGGAGTCGTATCCGACCTTAACCTCACCCGTCTCGCGGAAGCTGACAAGCTCGAAGTACTTTGAAATCTGGGCGGGCATTGCAATCTTGAGCGGTGTCAGGCCGCCTTCGGACGACATATCGGCGCTCCAGACGTGCCAGCCGACACCGGGGTTCACATGGATTGTCGCTTCAAATGTCGAGCCCGGCTTATGCGGCTGCGTGGGGTCGAGTTTCAGTGTAAAGATGGTGGAATCCGGATGGAGTTTCGTATCGAGTTTCGGCTCGTTAAAGCGCGCGGCGACAATGCGCCCAGCGACACCCGCTTGAAATTTAGCGTATGCGCTTACGCTATGGCTCATCGTCAGGAGCAAGGCCGAAATGAAAAAACGGAGGAGCACGCGTCTCATGAAGCTCTTGGCAAAGGGATACTCATACGGAGCAACCCATAATTCTAAACTTCATGTTGGGACTGGCCGTTCCACATGAGGGACACGGAAATTTTGCCCTCCGGAAGGGCGTGGCTGATGGGCCTAATGGAACATCTCTTTGATCATACCCCAGGTGCGGCGGACACCGCTGGAGGGACGGGTCACATTCACCGTCTGCGAATAGCTCACTTCGCCATCCGCGAGATTAATGCGGACGCGGTATTTGTAGGCGTCCGCGAGGGGCTTGACGTTACCATTCTGTCCGGAAATGGGCGCCGAGCTGAGATGACCGTCATGAAAGCGATAGGAGCTGTAGCTGCCGGTCGCCTGCTGGTTGCCGGCTTCCTGGAAATCGTTGGCGCTTCGGACATCGCAGCGCTCGACCGTGTAATTCCGGATGCCGGTCTCCACCTGAGAGCGCCATTCGAGCGTGATACCATCGCCATCTGGACGAGCTGTGAGCGAATCGACGACTCCGGCAAAGTCGAAGCCGAAGGCTGCAACGGCCGCGAGTGCGCTCAAAATTAGGAGGCGTTTCATAAGCAGACTACTAAAATACGAAATTCTGAGGATTGCCGCTCCAAAATGGCTTTTCCTGGTCTACCATGACGCGGAGACGTCAATCGGGTATGGAAACACGAAATTCGCAAAAAATAGCTCCTAATTCTCACCGCTTAATTCTCTCTCCCCCCTCCTCGACCGAAAAGATCCACGCAGCAAGACGGCCTTCGGCGAGCGATGTGAAGTTGTCCCAATAGGCCGCCGATCGGTCGACGGATGATCCCGTCGTTCCCTTCACGGCATCGGCCTCGTCGCGAATGCGTGCAAGGCGCGATTGCCATAACGCCATATTCGCGGCGCGGAGATCGACCCAGCCTTCGCGCGCGAATGAGTCACGCCTCGCGTCCGTCATCTCCACGGTGTTCCCGTGTTTCGCGGGCGGAATCTTGATGTGCTTTCCACGGACGAGCCGAGTGCCATCGGCGAGCAAGATTGGAATGCCGATCGAGATGATCTCGCTCCGCAGACGGGCCGTCTCGCTTACAATCGTCTCCGCTTTTTTCGAAAGCGCTTCCGGCGTGAGACTCAGAACGCCAGCAAAATCTTTCCCGGCAAGTTTCAGCAGATGCGCTTCGAAGAGCAGCTTGGCTAAGCGCGGCGGACCGAGCATTTCGAATGCCACGCTCGATGTGCCCGTCTCGACTTCGAGTGCGGTCAGCATTCGGAGCGCCGACTCGCGCAGGTAACCGGCGCGATAGGTCGGGCCCATCGTCGCGGCGTCCAGCGCGGCGACGATGTCCTTGCCGGTCGCGGCGCCGGTCAGCTCGCGCACCACGTCCTCGGCAATCTCCTCCGGCGTGATCATCTCCATTTGTCCGAGCGCGCTGATCGTTTCGAATTCGCCCTTCGAGAAAATTCCGTTCTCGCCGGTATCGACGTAGACCGCTTCGAGCACGTGGCCGGTCGCCGTTCCGCGAGACTCATCGACAAGCTCCAGCGTGTGACCCAACGTCTCGGCTTCCTCGATCTTCACGTCGAAGAGTTCGATCGGCTTTGCGCCTTTCTTCACCGGCCCGTAGGCGATCTCTTTCCACGCGATCGTGGCAGTTGGCTTGATCTCTTTGACGATGGTCGCCGCGCGCGGCGTGCGCGCCATAAGAAAAAGCAAGAGCGAATGCGCGCCCGCAATGGAAGACTTCGAAAGCAGCATCCTTGAGGGCCGTTCTTCCGAATGGGTAAACGGGATGTTCAGCCCCATCCCGCCGGTCCCGCTCGTACCGATCTTGAGGTAGGCATTGACCTTGAAATCGATCAGCGCCCGGTGCAGAATCTGAACATGGCGAATGAGCTGCGGGATGTACTGACTTGCAAGCAACCGCTCAACCAATTCCTCGGAATCTTCAGACTTTGCGTGGATCGCACTCCGCACGCGCTGACCCAGCGTGAAAAGATCTTGATACGCGATCGTGGTCGAGGTATTGATGGAGTCGATGATCGCGTCCGGACGCGCCCATTCGATCGCATTGTAGAGCGTGTTCGCGTGTAGAACTTCGTCGGTGAGATCGCCGAGCGTATCCTCGACGAGCTTCTCGCGTGTTTCCGGATTCGTGAGGATTTCCTCGCGCGTCATTTCCTTCCACGCTTCCCGGACGAAGAGGTTGCCCCAGAACGGCTCGAACTCCGTGCCGCTGCCGGCGTACCACCCTTCAAAGAGCTTGACTGCAGACTCGGCTTCCTCACGGCGGAGCGAGGTAATGACGACGTGCGCCGGCTTTTCGAGCATGAGGCGCTTGATGACAGCCTGTCCGACGAGACCGAATCCACCGAGAACGAGAACGCGCTTGTTTTGGAGGTCCATGAGTTAAGAGAAAAGTCTTCCACTCGCCAGCCCCGATTCGATCGGTGACTGACGCGGGCATGAAACATCGGGAGTCAGGAGACTATTTCCTGAGAAGCAGCCTATCTTCGGGCTACTTCTTGACAAACGAGATCAACTTCCAGTGCTCGGCGAACTGCATACCGGCATCCTGATCGTCGGAAACGCGGAAGTGAAGGTCCGGCGAATAGGCGTAATGGTGAACGGTCGTATCACCCGCATCAAGCAGAAGCTGAACTTTGGCCCTTTGAGTCGGGTATGATGACCCACCGATCGAAATTGATCCCGCGCTAGGGGTGTCGCCATCGGCGATGGTCATGGTGCTGTCGCTGCCGTCACGATCCCAGTTGGTAGCGGTGTGGGCCTGCGTCGCATAAGGAATCGTGAACCAGTCGGCCTGACTGCCCGAAGGCTTCGGCCAAACGCTGACGTTGCCGTTTGATTCGACGGCGAAGTAGAGTGGAGTCAGCTGCGGCTGGCCGGCAGGCACCTGCTGAAGGACCTTCATGACGTGCGACTTTCCCCGGAAGGTCGTATCGGCATTGGCAACTTGATAGGTATTCGTGTCACCGGCGTTGGTGTTTTCAACCCAATGCGCCACGGTGAACGTGCTGCCCACACCAGGGCCGGTGGAGGCAGGCGGAGTGGTGGTCGTACTGCTGCTGCATGCAAAAAGTCCTGCGGACAATGCCGCGATAACGGATAATCTCAATGCGATGTGATGCTTCATAGACGCGGATAATGCAAGTGGAGTTAGGGGTTGACAGAAATTGGATCACAACCCGGAAGCCAAGAAAACGGGCGGGGAGGGAAATTGATTCAGCTACTCTATCACGCAAAACTTCGCGACCTCGTTGAGAGGTGCAGGCTTGCAGTAATACTCACCGCGTGAATTCGAGGCGGATTGCAACTGGGTATTGCGTTGAAGTGGTCTCGTGAGCATCATGGTAATTATGTATATTCTCGTGCTGCTCCATTTGAGACTGTTGCGCCGTGTATCGAAGGCTGCTGGAAGAGTTTGATTGAAACACGATGTGCGACGAGTCAATGGACTGCAGACTTAGCAGACTCAGATCAAAATCTTGCACATGGTCATCACTTCCGTATCCATCCGAGTTCTTTGTGCACGTAGAGTGATGATAGACGTGCAACGAACTACTTGCGGTTCTGGACCCAAGATTGGCAAGGCCAGTAACGACCTGCGCAGAGGTATCGGTAGAAGCATGGTCTGGCGGGCAGAATGAGTAGGCATCATAAAAGTAGGCGTGCTCGATTCCACTGAACTGGATGGAATCCCAATTAATGCTGGAAAACGTCTCATCGAAGTTCAGAGGATCAATTACGGTTGTACCTCCATTAAACCCTAATCCGTTATCAAATCGGGACCATGCTCCGTGTACCGTTACATGCAGAGTATGGAGGGCATGAAGCAAATTCAAAAAAATGACGTTGCTATCGAGAATCGTAATTCGGTGCGAGGCTGAACCAAGTGTGTCGCCGTTGTGAGCTGTGTCGATGACCGTTGACCGAAAATTGAACATGCCAGCTGTGTTGTAGCAATGCCTGATGTTCGAATCCGTAGAAACGATCGTACTCTGACTATCGAATGCATAAATGAAATGAGCGGAACGCGGTAAGGTCGTGTCCCCGTGAATTGAGAACAAAACCGTGTCCCCGATGTAGGCCGTGTCCGGTGCGATGATCGTTAGATGAATCGTCCTGAGAGGGGTTGGTGTCGAGGCTGTGGACGATGTTGACGAGCACGAGACCTCGAAACAGGAGAGAGCCGTGAAGGCAATGAACGAGATATATCGACATAACTTCATAAGCAATCGAACAGCTTTCGAATTGAATCATTCCGGTAGGACTCAAAAGTGACCTTGAAGTACAAACGCAAATCGCCCCGGCCTGGGCACAGCGATTGGGTCTCTTACCTAAGACTACTCCACCACGCAAAACTTCGCGACCTCGGTGCGAAGCTGAGTTAGGAACTATCGAATCGTATAGCTCGTCAACTCGATATGGACCCCACCATTTGGATGGTTCAGCCAGTTATCAGGTCGATCTGTTTCAAGATAGATACCGGAATTCCGCTCGTACCAGACCGTCTCATAGAGGTCGTTCACGTGGTCCTGATCGAATCGCTGATGGATGAACTTTGCCGCCTGATACGTATGACCCGAAAGCGTGAGATCCTCGTCGTCGACATAGGCATAGGACTCCGTTCGGCTGTAGTAGTGACCTACTTCAGTGGTGTCATAGTCCTTGAATGTTGTCGTCCCATGGCTTACGAGTGGCACCGTGATCCATCCACTCCGATAGCCGGGATACCCTACGGCGTGCCCCGGCCAGTCGCCGCTCCGGTCGTAAAATGAGATGTCGCCATTCGATTCATAACTCACGAAATCGGTATTGCCGGAGTTGGAAGCATGCGGGACAAAAATTGAATCCTTCGTGGTGTTACTCTTTCCATTGTGAGGAACCCCCGTGGCAAGGATCGAGTCCGTACCAAGCACATCAATACCACTCTTCATGTCACTCGAATCGAGGCTATACTGATCATAGGTAAATACGCTACCTGCCTTCGGGACCGTCAGCGGCGTGCCGGAATTGCCCGGGCCTGTAGTGCCCGACTTGCACGCCGAGAGTGCGAAGGCGGTGAGAATCGAGACTGTGAGCACCAAACTTCTCTGCTTCATAGGCTTCAACCGTTTATGGTCATCAGAGGGACGTTTCTGTGCTCTGAATGATTCCGCCATACAGAATCCTGTGAAAGACAAAGCCCCGGCCTTTTGCGAAGCTGGGGCGATTGTTGAAAGCAAAATGCTTTACGCCGCGACGCGTTCGCGGCGGGGTACGCGATCGACTGCGAGGGCTACTCCATCACGCAAAACTTCGCGACCTCCGTGCCCAGCCGAGCGAAGTAGCAGCCGGGAAGGAGCTTGGGTATTTGCACTTCATTCTCTTCAGATGAAAGAGACATCTTCAGGCAGAGTCTTCCGACTTGATCGAATACTTCTAAACTCTGATCTTCGAGAATGTTGTAAAGTAACATCAATTCCATTCCGTTGAATTTGATTGCAAGTGTTCGCTCAATGGGACGATTCTTAACGCTCAAAGGTCCATGGAGCTTAAATTGGAAGTTGACATACGAGAATGGAATCGTCCCTTTATCTTTGCCACCGCCACCGCACCAGTACGTTCGTTGGGAGAATTGTTCACTTGTTGTATCAAAATAGGCCGCCACGATATTGCTATCGTGGCACTCGATGAGACCTTGCAGGCTTCCAGAATACCGTAAAGAGTCAATTCGTAACTCATAAGACCATTCTGAATTGTGAGAATTGCTGCTGCCATTGTAGTACACCTTGAGATTATGCACTGTGCGGTTGGATGTATCGAGAGAAAAATTAAATGATGTATCTCCCATGTCGCTCTCATTCCTGAAAGTATATTCTAAGCCTTGAACCATTGGACTTTTTCTCAAATCAAAAGCAGTCGGAAAGCATCCCCATCTCAAAGTCGAATCGCCCCAGATGGGACTACCACTCCCGTCACAATACAACATGTAAGAATAATCGAAACAGAGAAAGTTTGAATGCTGGTCAACGGTAGCCTGGAAACTGACTTCTTGCGCCCGCCCGACCGCAATGCAGTTAAGCAGCAGTATGGGTAAAAAGTTATATCGCAACTTAGACATGCTCAAAATCTAACACTTCGTATCTCTCTTAATTCCTCCGTCACCCATTTTTGACCTAAAACCAAACCGCCCCAGCCTCTTGCGAAGCCGGGGCGGATGTTCTGAAAGCAAAATGCTTTACGCTGCGACGCGTTCGCGGCGTGGGACGCGATCGACTGCGACCGCTTCCTCGGCGCCGAGCCATCCATCGCCATCCACGGAGGTCTTGAACTGCTCCTTGGGGCTGACGATGAGCTCGCGGAACTTCGGCAGACCCGTACCGGCCGGTATGAGATGACCGACGATGACGTTCTCCTTGAGTCCTTCGAGAGTATCGAGCTTGGCCTGAATTGAAGCGTCCGTGAGCACCTTCGTCGTCTCCTGGAAGGATGCGGCGGAGATGAAGCTCTCGGTGGTCAGCGCGGCTTGCGTGATGCCGAGCAGCACGGGCTCGCCATAGACCGGCTCTGCCGGGCGTCCTTCGGGCGGAGTGCGGTCCTTCTTCTTCAGATCGGCGACGACTTCCTTGAATCGCTTCTTCTCGAACATTTGTCCGAGCTTGAGCTTGGAGTCGCCACGCTTCGTGATGAAGACGGAGTTCATGAGCACGTCATTCTCATTTGCGACCTTCGCCTTGTCCACTTCGTCGTTAACGAGCAGGAGCGAATCGCCGCTGGATGTGATGCGGACCTTGCCGAGCATCTGGCGGACGATGACTTCGATGTGCTTATCCGAGATCTTCACACCCTGCATGCGATAGACTTCCTGGATCTCGTTGACGAGATACTGCTGCACTTCGGCAACGCCCTTGATCGCAAGAATATCGTGCGGATCGATTGCGCCTTCCGAAAGCCGCTCGCCCGAGCGGACGGTATCGCCTTCCTGCACAAGAATGTGCCGGCCAAACGGGATCGTGTACTCGCGGCGGTCCGAGCGATCGTGTGACGTGACGACAACGACGCGCGAGCCACGGCGGGGCTTCTCGAAATGCACTGCGCCATCAATTTCGCTAACCGTTGCGGGATCGCTTGGCGAACGGGCCTCAAACAGTTCGGTGACGCGCGGCAGACCGCCCGTGATGTCACGCTGCTTGCCGGATCCGCGCGCGATCTTGACGAGCACGGTACCAGCCTCGATCTCCTGAGCGTTCGCGATCTGCAAAATTGCGTTCGACGGGATGATGTAATTGATGATGACGTGTCCGTTCGCGGAGACGATGTCGATCGTCGGCGATTTTGTCCGGTCGCGCGAGTCGATTGTGCGCGTCTGAAGGTTGCCAGAGAGTTCATCCGTCTCATGGCGGAACGTGACGTTCTCGATGAATTCCTTGAAGCGGATCGTACCGGCGTGCTCCGAAATGATGACCGCGTTGTACGGATCCCATTCGTATAGCATCTCACCCTTGGTGACTTTTTGCGTGTCTTTGACGAGAATCCGCGAGCCATACGGCGCGTCGAATTTCCCGACAACGCGATTGTCGACATCGAGCACATTGAGAACTCCCGAGCGGCTCATGACGATGAACTCGCCCTCCGGGTTCTTGATGACCTTCATGCCTTCGTACTGCACGGTGCCATCGAACTTGCTCGTCACCTGCGATTGCGAAGCAATGAGCGAAGCGGCGCCGCCAGTATGGAATGTGCGCAGTGTAAGCTGCGTACCCGGCTCACCGATGGACTGCGCCGCGACGATTCCGACGGCCTCGCCGGTCTCGACGAGCTTGTGCGTCGTCAGGTTGCGGCCATAGCAGAGCGCGCAAACACCGCGGCGTGCTTCGCATGTCAAGACGGAGCGGATAAGCACTGTCTCGATGGAAGTGGCGCCGATACGGGCCGCGACTTCTTCATCGATCATGCCGCCCGCTTCGAGGATCACGTCCTGCGTAAGTGGATCGATGACGTGATCGAGCGTGACACGACCAAGGATACGCTCGGAGAGCGGCTCCTTCACGTCCTCGCCTTCCTTGAGCGCGCTGACCGGAATGCCTCGGATCGTGCCGCAATCGTGATCGGCAATGATCGCGTCTTGCGCAGCGTCGATGAGGCGGCGTGTGAGGTATCCGGCGTCCGCCGTCTTGAGGGCGGTATCGGCAAGACCCTTACGAGCGCCGTGCGTCGAGATAAAGTATTCGAGGATCGAAAGACCCTCATGGAAGTTCGAAATGATCGGGTTCTCGATCAGCTCGCCGGTCTGACCCGAAAGCGACTTCTGCGGCTTGGCCATGAGACCGCGCATACCTGCAAGCTGGCGGACCTGTTCCTTCGATCCACGAGCGCCAGAGTCAACCATCATGTAAAGAGGATTGAACCCTTCACGATCGTGCATCAGCGTGTCGAACAGCTTATCGGCTACGCGATTGGTGGCGCGCGTCCAGATGTCGATCACCTTGTTGTAGCGCTCGCCGGCGGTCATAAAGCCGTTCAGGTATTTATCCTGAACGTCATCGACCTGCTTCTGGGCCTTCGCGATAATCTCGTCCTTCTCCTTCGGGACGATGATGTCGCTGAGCGCGACGGAGAGTCCGCCCTTCGTTGCGAATCCAAAGCCGAGGTCTTTCAACTTATCGAGGAACTCAACGGTCTTGAGATTCCCGACGGCGCGGAACGTCGTGGAAATGATCTGGCGCAAGCGCTTCTTCGTGAGCAACTCGTTGAGATACCCGAGTTCTTCCGGCACGATCTCATTGAAGATCACGCGACCGGTGGTGGTCTCGATCATCTTGCCCTTGACGCGAACGTGTACCTTCGCATGAAGATCCAAGCGTCCGAGATTGTAAGCAATGATGACTTCCTTGGGGTCAGAGAACCGCATGTTCTCGCCCTTGACACCATCGCGGTGCTTCGTAAGATAGTACGCTCCCAGGACCATGTCCTGCGAAGGCACAGCAATCGGCTCGCCATTCTGTGGCGAAATAATGTTGTGCGAGGAAAGCATCAGGATCGAGCACTCGAGCTGTGCCTCGTAACTGAGCGGAACGTGGACGGCCATCTGATCGCCGTCGAAATCGGCATTGAACGCCGTGCAGACGAGCGGATGGATTTGCAGCGCGCGGCCTTCAACCAGGCGCGGCTGGAATGCTTGAATTCCAAGTCTGTGCAATGTTGGAGCGCGATTGAGCATGATGGGATGCCCATCGATGATCGACTCGAGAATATCCCACACTTCCGTCGTCTTGCGTTCGACAACTTTCTTCGCAGACTTCACGGTCTTCGTGATGCCGCGCTCGATGAGCTTCCGAATGATGAACGGCTTGAACAGCTCGACGGCCATCTCCTTCGGAAGTCCGCACTCGTGCAATTTGAGTTCGGGACCGACCACAATAACGGAGCGGCCGGAATAGTCAACGCGCTTGCCGAGCAAATTCTGACGGAAGCGGCCTTGCTTGCCCTTGAGCGTGTCAGAGAGTGATTTGAGTGCGCGACTCGTATCCGAGCGGACTGCGGAAACGCGGCGCGAGTTATCGAGCAGCGAATCGACCGCCTCCTGCAACATGCGCTTCTCATTGCGCAGGATAACCTCGGGCGCCTTGATGTCCATCAGTCGCTTGAGGCGATTGTTGCGAATGATGACGCGGCGATACAGATCGTTCAGATCGCTGGTCGCAAAGCGGCCACCTTCGAGCGGAACGAGCGGGCGCAGTTCCGGCGGAATAACCGGAATCATGTTCATCACCATCCACTCGGGCTTGTTCTGCGGCTTACCTTCTTCTTCACGGAAGGCTTCGATCGAGCGCAGGCGCTTGAGCGCGTCCTGGCGCTTAAGCTGCGAAGTTTCCTCGCGCGCGGCGCGGCGCAGATCGAGCGAGAGCGCCTCGACGTCGATGCGGCGCAACAGTTCGCGCACGGCCTCACCGCCGATGAGCGCGATGAACTTGTTCGGATCTTCATTCGCAAGGTCCGAGTTGCCCGGCGGAAGATTGTCGAGAATCTTGAAGTACTCTTCTTCCGTCAGCAGGTGCTTCGCCGGAAGACCGGTCGTGCCGGGGCTGACAACCGCATACGATTCGTAATAGACGATCTTCTCAAGATCCTTCGTCGGAAGGCCGAGGATATGACCGATCTTGTTCGGAAGCGAACGGAAATACCAAATGTGAACGACCGGCACGGCAAGCTGGATGTGGCCGAATCGCTCGCGGCGCACGGACTTCGTCGTTACCTCGACGCCGCAACGATCGCAGATGATGCCTTTGTAACGAATACGCTTGTACTTGCCACAATAGCACTCCCAATCGCGCGTGGGTCCGAAGATCTTCTCGCAAAACAGACCGTCTTTTTCCGGACGGTATGAGCGATAGTTGATCGTTTCCGGCTTCGTCACTTCGCCGTGACTGCGGTTCAGGATCGAGTCCGGGCTCGAAAGCGCGACCGAGATCGATGTGAAACTCCGAAGCGGTACCTCTTGCGGAAGCATGTATGCCATAGTATCTCCTAAATCTTCTTCTAAAACTTTTCTACAAACCTTTCATGGATCCTACCGAGCAGAGAGTACCAATCGGTCCTCTCTGGTTCATCGAAGAGTCTATTCGATCCGAACTTCTAATCCTAAGCCTTGCAGCTCACGGACAAGCACGCTGAAGGATTCCGGCACGCTCGGTTCGGGCATGTTCTCACCCTTGACGATGGCCTCATAGACCTTCGAGCGGCCCGGTACGTCATCCGACTTCACGGTCAGAATCTCCTGCAAGGCATGTGCTGCGCCGTAGGCTTCCAGCGCCCACACTTCCATTTCGCCGAAACGCTGTCCGCCGAACTGCGCCTTTCCGCCGAGCGGCTGCTGTGTGATGAGCGAGTATGGTCCGATCGAACGCGCGTGGATCTTATCATCGACCAAATGCGAAAGCTTCATCATGTAGATTTCGCCAACGGTTACGCGTTGATCGAATTTCTCGCCGGAACGTCCGTCGTAAAGTTCGGTACGTGCATCAACATCGAGATCGGCTTCCTTCAGATAGCCCTTCACATCATTCCAGTGCGCGCCATCGAAGATCGGAGTCTCGAAGCGAACGCCAAGCTTCTTCGCTGCAAAGCCAAGCGCCGTCTCGTAAAGCTGACCGATATTCATACGGCTCGGCACGCCGAGCGGATTGAGCACGAGATCGACCGGGGTGCCATCCGCAAGGAACGGCATGTCCTGAATCGGGACGATCTTCGCGACAACGCCCTTGTTGCCGTGGCGTCCGGCCATTTTGTCACCGACCGAAAGCTTGCGCTTCTTCGCGACATAAACCTTTGCCATCTGCATGATGCCGGGCTGGAGTTCATCGCCCAAGCCAACCTTCGAGCGTTCGCGGCGAACGTCGGCGTCAATGTCCTCACGCTTGATCCAGTATCCTTCGTAAATACGGCGGACCTGGTTCATCTTGCGGCGGTCGTCCAGCCAATCGCTACCGACCGAAAGCCGATCGAGATCGTCGAGGCGCGAGTAGAACGTATCATGCTTGAACTGCACGCCGGTCCGGATGACGGCCCCGCCATCGAGATCGCGGACGCCGATCGAATTCTCGCCATCAAGAACTTTGAGCAGCTTCTCGGCCAGCTTGCGGTTTGTATCATCGAGCTGATCCTTATAGGTCTTCTCGATAAGATCGATGCGGCGTTTCTCTTCGCGCTTCTCTTCGCCTTCTTTCTTGAGGCCCTTGCGCGAAAAGAGTTTCGTGTCAACCACGACACCCTTGATTCCGGGAGGCGCCTTCATCGAAGCGTCCTTCACGTCGCCGGCCTTGTCGCCGAAGATCGCGCGCAGAAGCTTCTCTTCCGGCGTCGGATCGGTCTCGCCCTTCGGCGTGATCTTACCGATCAGGATGTCGCCTTCCTTGACTTCAGCGCCAGTGCGGATGACGCCGCTCTCGTCCAAATCCTTCGTCGCCTCTTCCGAGACGTTCGGGATTTCGCGCGTCAGTTCTTCCTCGCCGCGCTTGGTATCGCGGACGTGAAGCTCAAACTCCTCGATGTGAATCGAAGTGTAAATATCTTCGGAAACAACGCGCTCCGAAATGACAATAGCGTCCTCGAAGTTGTAACCGCGCCACGGCATGAACGCGACAAGGACGTTCCGTCCCAACGCGAGTTCGCCGAGTTCGGTCGAAGAGGAATCGGCGAGAACCGTACCCTTCGCGACACGCTCTCCCGACTTGACACTGGGACGCTGCGTGATCGAGGTGTCCTGGTTCGTGCGGAAGAACTTTACAAGCTTGTACTCGCGGCGGCGGCGATCGTCGAAGGATGCCAGAATCTCGTTCGGCGTACCCTCGTCGTCATAGACCATGACGATGCGCTCTGCGTCAACAAACTCGACGACACCGTCGCGCTCAGCGAGGATGAGCGCCCGAGAGTCGCGGGCAATCTTGCCTTCGAAACCTGTACCAACGAGCGGCGCTTCGGGCCGGAGCAACGGCACGGCCTGGCGCTGCATATTTGATCCCATGAGTGCGCGGTTGGCGTCATCGTGCTCGAGGAATGGCACAAGCGCCGCTGCCGCAGAAACAATCTGCGACGGCGCGACATCCATATATTGAATGACATCGGGTGCCACGACGATAAAGTCGCCGTATTGCCGGGCGCTGATGCGATCGCCAACGAAATGCCCCTTCTCATCGAGCGGATGATTGGCCTGCGCGATGATCTTGTCCTCTTCATCGTCAGCGGTGAGATACGTGATCTCACTTGAAACCTTGCCGTTCTTGACGAGACGATACGGCGTCTCCAAAAATCCGAACTCGTTTACGCGTGCATACACCGAGAGCGACGAGATAAGACCGATGTTCGGTCCTTCCGGCGTTTCGATCGGGCAGAGGCGGCCGTAGTGCGTATAATGTACGTCGCGAACTTCGAAGCCGGCACGCTCGCGTGTAAGACCACCGGGTCCGAGGGCGGACATACGGCGCTTGTGCGTCATTTCGGCCAGCGGATTCGTCTGGTCCATGAACTGCGAAAGCTGGTTCGTTCCGAAGAACGTGTTGATCACGCTCGTCACGGTGCGCGCATTCACGAGATCGGCGGGGCCGACCTTTTCGTCATGGATTGACATACGCTCGCGAATGGTGCGGGCCATGCGGGCCAGACCAATGTTGAACTGCTGCGCCAACTGCTCGCCGACGGTGCGGACGCGGCGATTGCCTAAGTGATCGATGTCGTCCACAGACGCCTTGCCAAGTTGCAGGCGAATGATGTACTTGAGAATCTCGACGATGTCCTCTTTAGTCAGCGTCGTGATCTCGTGCGGGATGGCAAAGCCACTCGCTTCGTGAAGCTTCTGGTTCAGTCGAATGCGGCCAACGAGTCCGAGGTCGTAGCGCTTCTGATTGAAGAAGAGCTTTTCGAGAAGGCCCTTCGCCGCTTCCATATCCGGAGCTTCGCTCGAACGCATGACACGATAGATCGCCTCGAACGCGTCGTCTGTCGATCGCGAAGGATCTTTCGCGATCGTGTTCAGGATTACGGAGCCACCTGTGTTCTCCAAGTCCATGAACTTGATCTTGCGCACGCCGCTCGTTTTTAAGCGCTCGGCGGATTCCTCCTTGAATGGAGAATCCTTCGAGAGAAAGATTTCGCCGGTGTTCATGTCGATCACATCGGCGGCGACAAGCTTGCCAAAGTACTGCGTGAGATCGGCCGTCTTGACATCAACCTCTTGCACGAGCCCGAAAAGCTGGAGCACATCTTCGTCGCTGGACCATCCAAGCGCACGCAGAAGCATCGTCACCGGAAATTTCTTCTTCCGGTCGATGTAAGCCCAGAGAACGTTATTAATGTCAGTCGTGAACTCGACCCAGCTTCCACGGAACGGGATGACTCTGCCGGAATAGATCGGCGTGCCGTTCGGATGGAGGCTTTCGCCAAAAAATACGCCCGGGCTGCGGTGCAACTGCGAGACGACGACGCGCTCGGCGCCGTTGATAATGAACGTTCCACGCTCGGTCATCTCCGGCAAATTGCCAAGGAAGACTTCCTGCTCGACGGTTTCGACAAAGTCCTCGGACTTCTCGTCCTGATTCTTCGAGCTAAGCCGCAATCGCGCCTTCAGTGGCACGCTGTACGTCAGCCCGCGCTCCTGGCACTCCTGCACGCTGTAACGCGGCTTCTCAAGGCGGTAATCGAGATACTCCAGCGTGAACGTCTCGCGAGAGTCGATGATCGGAAAATTGAGCTGGAATACCGACTCGAGCCCCATCGTTAATCGTTCGTCGATCGGCACGCCGTCCTGCAGGAATTCCTGAAAGGACTTGAGCTGTACGTCCAGCAAATCCGGCAACTCGTAGTCGCGCGGAATTTTCGAGAACGAGATGCGGCCGGTATCCGCGACGTGCGTACCATTGAGGAGCGCGACGCCGTTCGATGTTTTGGTTGCTTTCGGCATATCTATTTCTGATCGGAAACTGAAAAATCTATCTCTACTCGTATCGTTCGAAAGAAAGCGCCATCGACGCTAAGAATCACGCGGAGCGAATAATCGCTCGCGATGTGCGAGCCTGGAAGGCTCGAATTACAAGAGGATTGCCCTACGGGTTTTGGGAGAGAAGTGGCCGAGAGGTGTGCCACCGAGCCGAACCGGAGAGGAAAAAAGCTTTGAATGGGCGGCGCGTGCGCGGCGGCAGGCACGGCCAGAAAGAAAGGCAGTGTGTCGGTTCAATGTCGTCTCGGTTGTGCCTGCCGCTGAACCACTCAGATCCCGGAGCGTATATGCTCGAAATACTGCGAAATCCAGACAAACAGACGGTTTTTGGCAGTTTGGGTAATTTCTTACCCCAGATACCTCTGCTGCGCGTGGCCGAAGCCGATAGGGCGGATGTCTATTGTTAATTCACTCCCCCTTTTTTGCGCGCGACACGAAACCTCCTTTTAGTGCGAAAAATTCCTTGAAAAGTGGATTAATTCTAACTTCAATCTCCTTCGGAAAAATCGGTCGGATCAGACCGATCAGTCCGATGAGTAACTCTTGCTCGGGAACGGCCATTCGCCTCCCACCTTCGACCGAATAAGGAAGACAACCGCGCCAACCGCAATCACGCCGAGCGCGCCGGCAATGAATGGCAAACCCGTAAAATAGAACACGAAGAGCCAGATCAGGATAGACAGAATTGCCGGCAGCGGGAAGAACGGCATTTTGTATGGCAGTTCGCGCACACGATCGGGCGAGCGGTGCCAGAGAATCAGGCCGAACGTCTGTCCGGTGAACTGAATGAGTATCCGCATCGCCAGGATCGCGCTGATGACATCGCTCATGCGGTTGAAAAAGACGCTGAAGATAAATCCAAGCGCGCCAAGTACCAGCAGCGAGACGTGCGGGAAGTTCTTTGTGGGATGGACACCAGCAAACACGCGGAAAAATGCCCCTTCTTTTGCTGCCGCGTATGGAATGCGTGAGTATCCAAGCATCGCCGAGAATAGCGAAGCCGAGGCAATCACAAGAATGAGGATGGTAACAACATTTGCCGCACCAACGCCGTAAAGCCGCTCGAACATCAGGCTAAACACGAATTGTGAGTGCCGCGCCTCCTGCCAAGGAAGTGTGCCGAGCACCGAAAGCTGCATCGCGATATAGATTACAGCAATGCCACCGACGGACAAGAACATGCTGCGCGGAATATTTCTTTCGGGCCGCTCGATCTCCGCGCCGAGATGGCATACGTTGTAGTATCCCAGGTAACTATAAACACTCTTGCCCATTGCCTGCCCAAGCACGACAAAAAGGAGCGGCGAGAATGACCACGTATTCGCAGGGTATGTGAACGCGAGCTTTGGATCGAAATGGGTGGCCCCGGCAAACAATATCCACACAATCGTGAGAATAAGCACTCCCCACAATACAACCGATATTTTTCCGGCAGTCGTGATTCGGCGATACAGCACGAATGTCAGCAGAAGAACAAGTGCGCCAGAAACAAGGCGGCGCTCAATTGGCGAGAGCGGAATGAGATACGCCACATGTTCCGCGAAGCCGATGGAGCCGGATGCAACGACGAGCGGCGCCTGAAAGATTGTCTGCCAGATGAACAGGAACGAGAAGAATCGCCCCCAGGAGTTCTCGCCATAGAGTTTGCGCAAAAAGACGAAGCTTCCTCCCGCCTCGGGCCATCGCGCGCCAAGCTCGGACCAGACCATCGCATCCAACACCGCGAGCAGCCCGCCCAGCAGCCATGCGATAATGCACTGCGGACCGCTCATGATGTCGATCACCAGCGCCATCGTCACGAATGGCCCGATGCCGACCATGTCGATCATGTTGATCGCCGTGGCCTGCCGCAAAGTTAGCGAGCGGAGAAGCTTCGGGCTATCCGCCATTACCATTCATCGTGTATTGTGGAGTTGCACTCCACAGGCAATTACCTGCC
>JADGPZ010000090.1 GCA_017882165.1 Candidatus Kapaibacterium sp. | reverse complement strand
GAGCACGTTCGAATATTATTCTCAGAATCTCGATCTGATCGATGTGTCGTTCCTCGCCAATAATCTCGTGGACCATTCCTATGCAAATCTCACGCTGAGCGGAATGGACGCAACTTTCCGCTCGAATCCGGTTCGCGTTCGAGGGACACTAACGATCGACTCCGGCGCGTCGATCATCCCCTCGGCAAGAGTGCCCGGTGTCCGAGGGTACGATCCGCAGACGATTACGATTTCCGGCGACGTGGTCAACCTCAATGGCGGCGAGTCCGGCTCGGCTGGCGCCGGATTACGCGGATGTGGAATGCAATCCTCTGGCTCGGACATCTGGGTTTTCGACCGCTTCTCGGGCGGCAGTGGAAAGGACACGTGCCATTGGTCGGGGCCTTCACAATTGGGAAGCGTCGTGGTTCGCAACAGTACGGTCCTCAGCATTCGGTATTTGGATGATCGACATTGCGACTCGCTTGACATTCTTACTCATCTCACCGAGGAGAATCCGCCGTGCGGCGGGCATCTGATCGGGAAAGTATTTTCCGAGTTTCCACGCATGCTCGATGCATCGAACCTGGTCGATAGTTTCTACGGCCTCGGACTTGTGATTCGGAGCGGGACCACGCCATACCTGGGTCGAACGCGTGTCGTCCGCGTGAGCGGTTACCCGCCGCCAGGCGCGCGACCGGATGCAAGGCCAACCCTCCGCTACTATTCTATTACGCCAGGCGCCTCACCACAAGAAGGCTTGGCCAATGAGATGACCTTCCAGCTCCACTGTGACGAGTTGAATGGGACAAACCCAAAGCATCTTCATTTCTGGCGATCTCGGGACCAAGGCGCCACGTGGGCGTTTAGCGGCCTGACAAGCTTCGATCCCGGACCTCTTGCATTCACATGGGACACGACCGTGCTCGGACTTCCGGATGACTCTGGTAGCTTCTATTGGATGCTCTCGGGTGGCTACACGGATCGTCCAACGCCCATCGACCTCGTCAGCTTCAGCGCGAACCGCTCCGCAAGCGGCGTGCATTTGGATTGGCAGACTGCTGCCGAAGTCAATGTCGCCGGATTCGAGCTCGACCGTGGCACGCGCGAATCGCCAACCGTCGTCGCGAGTTTTTTGTCAGATGTGGGGTTGGCATCGCAATCAAAGTATGGATATTCCTATTCCTTCCAGGACACGACAATGGGGCCAACGCAGTACGACTTGTTTGAAGTATCCAAGGATGGTGTTCGCACATGGCTGGGCGAGCGGTCGGTGACTGCCGCTGGCAAAATAAGTGGCGATCCGCCGACGGTCGAAATACGCGATGGCATGCTCTGCGTCAGTAAAGTTGAAAGCAGTCAAGGCAATATCCGGATTCTGGTCAACGACGTGATTGGAAGAGCAGTCATTTCAATGGAGTTGCATTCTGACTCCCAAGTCCCTCTTCGAATTCCTTCAGGCACCTATTTCATAACCGTTGAATCGGATGGTCGGGTCACGAATCACGAATGTGTCGTCTTTTGATACGATGGACGTCCTAAAATCGTACACCTGTGCAGATGTGAGACAGCAGAATTTCGATTTTCTTTCGCATTCGCTAAATTTAATATAGGGTCAGGATTGACTTTTGCCTGATTGGTGTCTATATTTAGGACGGCACGGATGAAGGGCGAGATCATTGCCGGTCTCGCATAAGCTTTCCCGAGCCGATAGTTTAGTTTGCCGGCCCCTCGATTTTTTGCATTTTGCCAGGGCTGGACTTTGCCAGCGATGCCCCGAACGCAAGCACTCTTTGCCGCACCGCGCGCGCGCGCGATTGCCGGTCGAACCCTTCGACTATCGGCAACGATGCTCTGCGTCCTGTTCCTAAGCCAAACGGCAAGTGCGCAGCTCATGATCAACAAGGGCGCGACCATCGTCACAAAGCCGAGTTCGTTCATGCAAGTCAACGGCGCGTATCAGAATCAGACCGGCTCCATCGACGACTCCGGCATTGTCACCGTCATCACCGACTTCACGAACAACAGTGCTGCGACCGCAGGTGGATCGGGATGGTACAACATCGGCGGTAACTTCACGAACGATGGTACATTCGTCAGAAAGACTGGCACCGTGAATCTCAATGGAGCGTCTAACCAGAACGTCGGCGGCGCGGTCATCACAACATTCTACGACCTCCAGTTTACAAATGGCGGTTCGAAGACGCTCACAAAGAAGGAGATCGTCGATTCGAATGCCTACTTCACAAATGGGACCGTCTATACCACGCAGACGAATGTTCTGAACTTTACGGTCAACGGAAATTGGGTCAACAACGCGGGCCTTCCCGTTGCACCGGCTGCGAGCTATGTTAGTGGCCCGTGCGAGAAAGACATGAATTCGACGAACCGCTTCTGGTTTCCGATCGGGAAGAACGGACGTGGCAATACCGGCGCCATCACTCCGCAAAGTTCGACTGCAACGACGTACCGGATGCAGTACTTCAACTTCCCGTATGTGAACACGACCTCGATGCAGTCGCCGCTGAAACAGGTCAGCAAGATTCAGTACTGGCACGCCGATATTGTTACGCCAGCATCGGGTGGTGCGGATGCGATTGCTCGGCTCTATTGGATTCCCGGCGACTACACGATGTCGGTCTATATGTCGACGATGTCCAACCTCGTAGTGGCTCGCTGGGATACGCTTGCACCAGCGGTTCCGGGCCCAACACCGGCATGGATGACAGCTGGCGTGAGCGCACTTTCGCCAGGAGCAAGCTACCTATCAGGCTGGATTGAGTCAGCGGTTGTTCCCGCGATAAAATACGGTACTGCGACCACCAACCGGCCATTCACGATCGCATCAATCACGGCGGACAACTCGCTGCCGGTCGAAATGGGGCCGTTCTCCGTCAAGCAAGTTGCGAATCACGTCGTGCTCGATTGGAAGACGTACAGCGAGATTCAAAGCTTAGGCTTTGAAGTCGAACGGCGGCGCGAGGGCGAGCCATCCATGTTGATTCAGAGCTTCGAGCACGACACCGCGCTTCTTGCGAAATCGCCCTACGGTGCGAGCTATCAGACCATCGACGACGGCGGCCTCGCGACTGGCTCATACATCTATGATCTGTATCAAATTGATGCGAACGGCACTCGGACGCATTCCGGCTCGCGCACACTCGACTTCCGCCAGATTGCAATCCCAAGCACATTGAGGGTCTCGATCTACCCGAACCCGGCAGCACTTGTCGCTAACATTTCGCTCGGTTTAGCATCGGACACCCACGTGAGCGCATCTATTTACGATGCGAGCGGCAAACTTGCCGCCCATGTTGTGGAATCGGATCTCGCGGCGGGCGAGCATCTTTTCCATTGCGATATCTCTGGGCTTCCGCCAGGCGTGTATGAACTCAGCCTCATCGCGGGCGATTCGAGAGTTGCGAAAATGATAGGCATTAGTCGATAGAATCTGAAATTCAATCAAAAGTGTCCAGATTTGACACAGCCGTGTACAGTATTGCGACACGCGTTATCGCTTCGAAGATTATTAATTCGATAATCGCAATTTCTGAAGGATTTTATCTTGCGAATGGTATTGACTTTGGGAAGATGAATGTCTATACTTAGGTCGCAGCGGAGCTCAGTCAGTTTGCCATTGCCGCTTTTTTTTGATTTGCCCATGTTCTTGACGAGTGCCTTTCGATCCACATCACGGGATCCAGGGTGGAGTGTCTCATGCGCTTTGCGCGGGGGCCTTACCCTGGGTTTCGCGATTGTGCTTGCCAATCTAATCCCGAGTGTCGCGCTCCCGGGCGTCGCGCTTGCGCAGAACGTCGGAATCGGAACAGCGACACCAAACGCGAGCGCACTGCTCGATCTGATTTCGACCTCGCAAGGCGTACTCATTCCGAGAATGACGAATACTCAGATGCTGGCGATTGCGACGCCGGCGACGGGCGATCTCGTCTTCAATACCACGCCAACGACATTCTATTATTACAATGGGACTGCGTGGGTTCCATTCACGGGGACCGGTTGGTTGCTTCAGGGCAATAGTGGAACGGTCGCGGGTACAAACTTTCTCGGAACGACGGACAATGCCGATCTCGTCTTCAAGACCAATGCCGTTGAAGGCATGCGGCTCAGTACCGCGCGAAACCTTGGCATTGGCACTACCGCTCCCACATCGCGATTGCATACCATCGGCTCGGGAGCTTTGACCGCGAACTACACCGGAAATCGCCTAACCAATACCGCGACCTCTTCAACCGCCTCCATCACGAAGTATGGCGCGGAAATGCTTTCGACCGGCACATGGAATGGCGCATCCGCCACAAACGTCGGCCTTCATGTCAACGCGACCGGCGGCACAACGAACTACTCCGGGATTTTTGAGGGAGGGAACGTCGGAATCAAGACAACCACACCGGCAACCTATGCTGATGTCAATGGCGACGCTTCAATCCGGTATGCTTCTTACACTGCTTCGAGCGGCGCCAACAACGATATCAATATCGGAACCGCGAGCTTCATCCGGCTGACTGGGCCGACTGCAGCTTTCTCGATCACGGGAGTTGCCGGTGGAGTCGACGGCAAACTGCTGATTCTCTTCAATCCTTCGAGCCAACAATTTACAGTCTCCAATGAGAACGCGGCATCTGCGGCGGCAGATCGAATCTGGACACTCAATAGCACTGGCGACATTGTCATCACCGGCAAAGGCGCGGTGAAGATGATATACAGCGCAGCCGACAGTAGATGGATCGTCATCAGTGCCACGAACGTCTCGGAATCCAGTACCGGGCTCATCTTCGCAAAAAAGCCGGTGGATGAGAGCGTCACGAGTTCGACAACGCTCCAAAATGATAACGATCTCTTTCTGCCGATCTCCGCAAATGATTCAATGGTGGTCGAGGGATACATCCACTACCATAATACAGGATCTGGCAGCTTGCGAATGGCGGTCACGATTCCAACCGGCGCGAATATGGACATCGCGATCTATACAGACGATGTGGTCTTGCCACCACCTGAGACCTGGACGCTCACAACGAGTGGCACATCAACTGGAGATATGGGCATGAACGGCGTTGATGTCCCAATTCACTATTATGGCATCGTGATCACTGGGGCAAACTCCGGCAACATCCAGATCCAGTGGGCCCAGGGAGTTTCTTCTTCGACCCCGACGACCTTCAGAACGAAATCGTACATGCGTGGGACGCTGATCCGCTAATCATCCGAACGCTTCTTAGACAAAGAATGACATTGATTAACAACGAGCGCTCAAGACGAAGACCCGCATTCCGGTTGCGGATGTGCCTGCACGCCTTGCTTCTGGTCATCTGGTATGCGCTATCCGGCGTCTCCCCCATTTGCGCGCAGGGCAATGTGGGGATCGGGACCGTCTCTCCGGATGCGAGTGCATTGCTCGATCTCACGAGCCTTACGCGGGGGTTTCTCGTCCCGCGCATGACGCACACGCAGATGAATGCCATTGCTCTCCCGGCGACAGGATTACTTGTCTATTGTACCGACTTCATAAGTGTTACAAGTCCTGCGACGTTCTACTACTACAACGGCATTGCGTGGGTACCATTTATCGGTACGGCCTGGCAAGTACTGGGAAACGCCGGTACCGTTGCAGGGACGAACTTCGTGGGGACGACAGACAATGCCGATCTCGTCTTCAAGACCAATGCCGTCGAAGGCATGAGACTTTCGACAGCGAGCAATCTCGGCATCGGAACCGCGACACCGACGTCGCGACTGCATACGGTCGCCTCCGGTGCAATGACCTCGACATACACCGGAAACCTCCTGACGAACATCGCGACCTCTTCGACCGCCTCCATCACCAAGTACGGCACAGAAGTACTCTCGACCGGCACTTGGAATGGCACATCCGCGACCAACGTCGGACTCCATGTGAACGCCACCGGCGGCACCACGAACTACTCTGGAATCTTCGAAGGAGGAAACGTTGGAATCAACACGATGACACCGGCGACGTATCTTGACATTAACGGCGATCTGGCTACGCGATACTCCAGCTATACCGCATCAAACTCCTCCAACAATGATATCAGCATCGGCACATCGAGCTTCGTCCGGGTGACCGGTCCAACTGCTGCCTACTCGATCACTGGAATTGCTGGAGGAGCCGATGGAAAATTGCTCGTTCTTTTCAATTCCACCACGCAGCAGATCACCATCTCCAACGAGAATGCCAGCTCCGCAGCCGCCGACCGAATCTGGACGCTGAACAACACGGGCGACATCGTCATCAATGGCAAAGGCGCCGTGAAAATGATCTATAGCGCGGCCGACAGCCGGTGGATAGTCATCAGTGCATCGACGACCGTTTCAACATCGTCAACCGGAGTCATTACTGTAAAGAAGCCCGCAGACCAAAGCGTCACGAGCTCGACGACTCTTGTCAATGACAACGACCTCGTCATTCCGATCAATGCCAACGATTCCATGGTCATCGAAGGCTACTTGCATGCTTATGTCGCAACATCGACACCACAGATCCAACTTGCATGGACCATTCCAACCGGAGCCTCGATGGACATCGGGTCCTACATCGATGACGTAAGATTGGGAACACAAGAGACGTATATTTTAACAACCAGCGGCACATCGACGGGCGCGATCCAGCTCAATGCCGGGAATATTCCTATACATTTTTGGGGTGTGGTTATCACCGGAGCAAACGCGGGCAATATCCAGCTCAAATGGGCGCAGGGGGTATCATCCTCGACGGCGACGACGCTCAAGGTGAAATCGTATATGAGGGGGTACTACATCCGATGACGCATTTGTTCCGATCGCATTGAGAAAGAGTGGTATTGGATGAGCGATCGTCCAGTGGGCGCGCGAGAATGTAAAAGCGCGTGCCCAAACCAATGAGGAGAGGGTGAGCCCACACGCATGCGGGCACCACCCGCAGAGGGGCGGTTCGTGGGGGGCCGCCCCTCATTATTTTTATCGACGAAAGAGCAATATCCTCTGCGCATCATCTTTCACAATAGGATGCCAGAGGTGGAAACGGTAAATAATGTTCTAAGTTGAGACGACTGTGTCCGAATATGAGACGCCGCAGCAGCCGGGAGGTGTCGCTATTCTGGTTATCTCAGATAATTCATCATAATTCTTCAGCCAGAGGATTGACTTTACGTGAAAGTATGTCTATTTTCGACGCGCGTAGACGATAGTAGGTTTGCCGTTGCGCAAGTAGGATATTCTGTAACCTTGACCATGAAGCCGTTTGGATCCACCCCACTTGAGCCGACCCGGACCGACGCGAGTCATAAAGCCGCGATTCTGGTATTTCTGGCAATCACTCTGCTGCCATGTTTTGCCTTCGCGCAAAACGTCTCGATTGGCACGGCCACGGCGAACACCTCCGCCCTCTTGCATCTCGAATCAACCTCGCAAGGCTTTCTAATGCCGCGCATGACCCACACGCAGATGCTGGCAATCACGACACCAGCAACGGGCGACATTGTCTGGAACACGACCTATACGAATTACTACTACTATACCGGAGTGTTTTGGACCCCGCTCGTTGGCTCCGGCTGGTCGCTGACAGGCGATGCCGGGACGAGTGCTTCGACGAATTTCCTCGGCACAATCGACTCGCAGGATGTCGTGCAGAAGACAAACTTCAACGAGCGGATGCGGTTCTTCGCTGCTGGCAATATCGGCTTGACAAACAAGCTAAACTCCGCCGAAGCGCTTATCTTCTACGAGTCATCCGGTTCCGGCTCAGGCTTCACCGGATTCAAGGCTGGTGTCCAGGCTGGAACCGTCCACTACATCTGGCCGCTCGCTGGTGACGGCATTGCCAATCAGGCCCTGGTAACCAATGGGGCCGGGCAACTCAGTTGGCATACCTTCGCAACCTTCGGCGGAAGCGGCTCACAATCGCTCTGGAAACGCGGCTCGGCAGGCGGCGGCGAGTGTTCCGATAGTTCGGGAAATAGTGACTCCGGTCCATATTCCATTGAAGCCGGACACAATAACACTGTAACCGGCAACTATGAAATCGTCTGGGGAAATGCGAATCAGGGGGTATCGGGTTCGTATGGGGCAATCCTTGGGGGGAGTACCAATGGTTCAAGCGGGAATCTCGATGTTGTTGGCGGAGGCATGAGTAACTCAGCCTCGGCGACTGCCAGCTATATCGGAGGCGGTTCTAATAATTCCACATCGGGAAATGAAGAAGTCGTCCTCGGTGGCAGTGGAAATTCATTCAGTGGTAGCAATTCGACCATCCTCGGAGGCACAAATAACAAGACGAGTTGCAATCAAGAGTTGCTATATGGAAATGGCTTTACGGGAGGCACATGCGGATCGGTAGTCTTCAAGATGGGATCGAATACTCGAATGGGAATTGGCACAGTCGCACCAAGTGAATTCCTCGATGTCGTTGGTAATGTTAAACTTTCAGGAGCTCTGAAACCGAATGGATCGGGAGGATCGAATGGGAATTTCCTTCTCTCGGCAGGAGCGGGTGCTCATCCAACGTGGGGGTCAATCAGCATTCCATCGACAAACTGGGGATTGACTGGTACCTCAGGATCAAGCCCTTCCACCAACTTTATTGGGACGACCGATGCGCAGGACTTTGTGACACGGACGAACTCCATAGAACGGGCACGAATCGAATCTTCGGGCCAGATTGGTATCAATACGTCCTCTCTCGCACATCAACTCGCATCGCTCTATACGGGAACAGCAAACGAGATCGCTGCAATCTATGCCAATGCCTCTGGAACGACGTCTTCACAGTCAACAGGTATCTGGGGCCGGGCGGACAATACGAGCTCGACAAACACAGGAACGCTTGCCAACCTCGCGACGGGAAATAGGAACATCACGGCTGGGACCACCAACGTTGCGCTCCAGATCTCCCAGGGAGAATTCACCATGGGACGCACGACGGAGAATCCGTCTGTCGGGACACTCACTGGCGCAGCCGCCTCCGGAACGCTCTACTCGCAGCAAGGACCTTCCGGAGTCATACAGCTTTCTCTTCAAACAGATTTAACTTCGGTGGCTCCCACATCCGGTGTATTTCAGAACCTGGGGACACTGACGATCAACAATCGCTACCTCACTGCAAATAGCATCATCATTGCTGGAATCGTCGCTAAGACCAACGGCGGTGGCTCTCCCGACCCGAAGAACTCGACTTACAAGGTCGATGTCGAGAGCCGAACCGCCGGAGCCTGCACGGTGCGCGTGGGCATGATCCCGTTCGTTACCGATCCCAGCAGCTATCAGGGATCAGATTACATCCAGCTCGCATACGCTGTCATTAATCCAGGAAGATAAGCCGATGCGAATGATCAACGACGAATTACAAATGACGAGCGATCCGCGTGGCGCAGGCTTCCAACCTGCGGCTGCACCAGACGCACGCTGGAAGCCCGCGCCACGCTTCTTGCAACTCGTCATTCGTCATTCGTCATTCGTAATTGTTCTCTTCATCGTTCATCTTTCATCGTTCATCGTTTCACCGGGAGTGCGTGCACAGGGCAACGTCGGAATTGGCACCACGGCGCCGGACGCGAGCGCGCTGCTCGACCTGACCAGCATCTCGCGCGGATTCCTCGTGCCGCGCATGACGCAATCACAACGCAGCGCAATCGGAACGCCTGCGACCGGGCTGCTCGTCTATTGTACGGACTCTGTTAACACTTCGAATCCCTCGACCTTCTATTACTACAATGGAACGGCCTGGGTGCCGTTTCTCGGCGCTGGATGGCTCCTGCTCGGAAATTCGGGGACGAACTCCACCAGCAATTTTCTCGGCACGAAAGACTCGGTGGATTTTATCATTCGGACGAACAACCTCGAGCACATGCGAATCTATGCAGGTGGGAACGTTGGCCTCACAAACACGAACAACACCGCGGAAGAACTGCGATTCTTCGAGCCGTCGGGTTCCGGCTCGACGTACAGTGGGTTCAAAGCCGGCGTGCAGACATCGAGCGTCACATACACCTTCCCGCCCGCCGATGGGAATGGTACGAACTACGTGCTCTGCACGGATGGGTCCGGCAACCTCTCGTGGCGGGGGTTTGGATCCGCGGGCGGCGGTGGTACCGATACCCTGTGGAGTCGCGGCAGCGGTCAGGACGCGCTTCAGGGAATCGGTCAAGGAAATACCGCTACCGGCAACTACTCGATAGCGGGAGGATATCACAGTCAGGCTTCCGGCACCTTTGCGGTCGCCTGGGGCGCGAATAATCGCGCAACGGATTCGGGTGCAACGGTCTCCGGAGGAGAATATGATACCGCCAGCGGGAAGTATTCGGCCGTGAGCGGCGGGTATGAGAACTCGGCGACTGGCAATTACTCTTTCGTGGGCGGCGGCGAGAACAACAGCGCGTGCGGACCGTACTCCGTTGTTGCCGGCGGGTACAATAATACGGCCTGCGGAAATTATTCTGTCGTTCTTGGCGGCAACAATAATCACGCTGCTGGAGACTTCGACTGCGTCTTTGGTGCGGGCGCGACCGTCACGCAAGATAGTAGCGTCGTCTTCTACAATTCGGGTACCACTCTGAAACTTGGCATCGGCCAGATCAGCCCATCGGAAGTGCTTGATGTTTCCGGTAATGTGAAATTTACGGGCGCATTGATGCCAAATAATTTGCCCGGCACGTCTGGCTACGTCCTTGCTTCGACTGGCGCGAGTAGCGCACCAGTTTGGTCGGCCGCTTCGAATCTCTACTGGAGCACACTCGGCAACACAGGCACCAGTTCCTCGACGAATTATCTCGGAACCAGCGATGCGCAGGCGTTCGTCTTTCGTACCAATAACGTGGAGCGAATGCGGATCCTCTCCACCGGTCAGGTCGCAATCAATACCACGACGACCCCGCACCAACTCCATTCCCTCTTTACCGGCACGACGGACGAAGTTGCGGCCATCTTTGGCAATGCGAGCGGAAGTTCCACCAGCCAAGCCATCGGTGTCTGGGGTTCCGCTTCCAATGCCAGCGCCGGCAACACCGGAACGATCGGCGTGCTGGCAACGGGCAACGGAAACACCACCGCCGGCCAGACGAACGTCGCGCTCCAGATCAACGATGGCGAGTTCGCAATGGGCCGCACAACGGAAGCTCCGGGCGCCGGCACCGTCGTCGAAGGCGCGGCCAGTGGCACAGCGTATTCCGCGCAGGGTCCCAGTGGCGTCATCGAATTGACGCTCGGCGGTGGCAACCTGAGCACGACAGCCCCAACGTCCGGCGTTTTCCAGAATCTCGGCACGCTCACGATCAACAACCGGTACACGGCCGCAACCAGCATTGTACTCGTTTCGGTACTTGCAAAGAACGACGATGGCTCTGCTCCAGATTGCAAGCAAGCTGAGTACTTCGTCGATGTCGACAATCGCACCGCCGGTGCATTCGATATTCGCGTCGGCATGATCCCGACTGCGACCAATGCCTCGAACTACACGACATCGGACAAGATCAGAGTGGGGTACACCATCATTAATCCGGGGCGATAACAGAGTAGTGTTTGGATGGCCCTCGGGGTGAACGATCATTCTGGGTGGTGCATCCACATTAGGTGAGAAATCATCCAGCCTGGATGAGGAATCATAGCGGAGGGGCGATCCGGGGGGACCGCCCCCTCTTGCTTTTGATCTCCTAAGTTCGACCTTACCTCACCGCCTCCAGTACGATCTCGGCAATATCCTTGACCTGCACGGTCTCCTGCGCGCCTTTGGCTTTGACGCCATCGGTGAGCATCGTCATGCAGAAGGGACACGCGGAAGCAACCACGTGAGCGCCGGTGGCGAGCGCTTCTTCGGTGCGCTCGATGTTGATGCGCTTGCCTTCCTTCTCCTCCATCCACATTTGTCCGCCGCCGGCGCCGCAGCAGAATCCGCGCGAGCGCGAGCGATCCATCTCCACGATGTCGAGACCCGGCACCGATTCGAGCGATGTGCGCGGAGCGTCGTAGATGTCGTTCGAGCGGCCCAGATAGCAGGAGTCGTGATAGGTCGCGCGCTCGTCAAGCTGTTTCGTTGGCTTGATCCGCCCCTGATCCAGAAGATCTTTGATCATCTCCGTATGGTGAACGACCTCGAAATTGCCGCCGAAATCTTTCCACTCGTTCTTGATCGCGTTGAAGCAATGCGGGCACGTCGTCACGACTTTCGTGACCTGGTAGCGATTCAGAGTCTCAACGTTTTCTTTGATCAGCGATTGCGCGAGATATTCATTGCCCATGCGCCGCGCAGGATCGCCGGTGCATTTCTCTTCATTGCCGAGAATACGGAAATCGACGCCACCAATTTGCATCAGCTCCGCAAACGCGCGCGATATCTTCTTCGCCCGCTGATCGAACGAACCGGCGCATCCGACCCAAAACAGTACTGGAGCCTCGGCAGGCATATCGCCCTCTGACATTGTCTTGACCCCAAGCCCTTCGGCCCACTCGCCGCGTTCGCTGGGCGAGAAAGCCCACGGCGAAAAGTTATTCTCCATGTTGCCGAACGCCGACTGCAACTCCGGCGGGAAGTTGGACTCCATCATCACAAGATTGCGGCGCAAGTCAACGATCTCGTCCACATGCTCGATCGTGACCGGGCACTCCGTCATGCACGCCTGACACGTCGTGCATTGCCACAGCATTTCATCGGTGACGTAGTCGCCGACAAATTTCTTCGCATCGACTTCTTCGCGTGTGAGCTTCGGCTTTTGGAAGAGGAGCATCCCCTGCGCGTGACTCATGCCCTCCCCTTCCGGCGTGACGATTTCGTCCGTCAGCACGTCGCCGCTCGTGGCCACCTTCGCTTTTCTGACCTCGCCGGACCACGTCTCGAAGCCGTAGGCTGCTTGCGCCGTGAGATATGGCGCTTTGTCCAGCATCCGC
>JADGPZ010000089.1 GCA_017882165.1 Candidatus Kapaibacterium sp. | reverse complement strand
TCGACCGATCATGAAATGCAGCAGGCGCAGGAGTCCGCAGAGAAGGGCGACATGCAACAAGCCGCGCAACACGCCCAGAAGGCTTCGAAGCAAATGAAGAACGCGCAGAAGAAGCTCGCGGATTTAAAGCGGAAGATGTCCGAGAACGAGAAGCAGCGGACAATGCGCGAGATGAAGCAGATCAGTGACGAGCTGAACCGCCTCTCGAAGAGCGAAGAGGGAATCAAGAACAAGGCGCACGAGACGCAACAAAATTCGAACGTCTTCCGCGACCTGGCCGACCAACAATCGCAAACGAAAGAGCAGCTTGGGCAAACGGCATCGAAGACGATGCAGCTTGCACAGAAATCGACTGCAATCACGCCTGAGATGGGCAAGGAGATGGGGAAGGCATTCGCGGAGATGCAGAAGGCCGAGGATGCAATGACCGACCGCAATCAGTCCGGCTCGGAGCAAAGCGCGCAGTCGGCGATGACCTCGCTGAACAAAGCATCGCAGGCGATGCAAGGTGCGATGCAAAAGATGGGACAACAAGGCAAGAGTGGCTCAGGCGGCTCCGGTGGCTCCGGGGGTGAAGGCGAGGATGGTCAGGATGGCGAAGGTGAGCCACAAGCCGGCGGGCAATCGCCGGGTGAGGGTGGCTCCGGCGGGGCATTGCAGCAATTCATCAGTCAGATTAATAAACTCGCCGCACAGCAGCAGGCGCTGAACAATCAGATGCAAGGCATGTGCCCACCGGGCGGTAGCGGCGGGTCGTCCGCGCAAAAGGAATTAATGCGGCAACAGGCCGCGATGTCCAAACTGCAAGCGCAGCAGGAGGCGGTCAAGAAGTCGCTCGAGCAAATGGCCGACGAGCAGCGGCAGTCGGGCAGAGGGGTCAGTGACGCGGCCAAGGAACTCCAAAAGATCGCCGATGAAATGCAGGAGTCCATCGGCCAGATGCGTTCGAGCGGCATTCGTCCCGAGACGATCCAGCGGCAGGAGCGGATACTCTCGCGGTTGTTGCAAGCCGAGCACTCCGTACACGAGCGCGACAAGGATCAGGAGCGCGAGTCGAAGCCGGGCGAGAACGTGACGCGGGAATCACCACGCGAGTTGGATCTGGCATCGCCCGCCGGACAAAAGGCTCTGCAAGAGGAGATGCTTCGCACGCGCGAGAACGGCTTCACGCCGGACTACAACGCGCTCATCCGAAAATATTTCGAAGAGCTGGAGAAGAAATAAGTGTGGTACAGCCGCCCGCCCGCATCAGCGATCGCTACAATCCATAGAGGAACGCGACTGCGACGCGGAAATCGGCGGACTTGGCATTCGAATTATCAATCAGCGATCGAGTTACACCCTTATTGTCAGTGACAAGTCTGGCTGGAAGACCAGACTTGTAGATATTCGTGAGACCGAAGGCGTAACCAGCATCAATCGTGAACATCGTGTGATCGGACAGCTTATCGAGAAAACCTGCGCCGAGAACGATTGAAATGTCGGTGCTCGAAAGATAGTTTTTTAGAGGAGAAGGCGACACAGTGTCACCGTTATAGTGAACTGTCGGATCCATAACTTCCGAGGCTGATGACAAGAACCCGAACGAGGGGCCGGCAAAAAGATAAGGTCTCGCATCGCCGTTGCTGAACGTCACGCGGAGCAGCACGGGGACTTCGATGTAGTTGAAAGTGAAGTTATCGTTGCCGGACGTCTTCGGATGGCTTTTGGCTTGCCCAGCATATTCCTCGTGGATACCCTTCGGATCCATGGTTGCAGCTACCGAGAGCGCCCACATGTTGCTAAACCATTGATCGACCTGGATGCCGCCGAGGAACCCCATCCTCATGCCGGTGGATGATGCATCGACCGTATTGTCAACGGATTCACTCGCGAGGTTCAGCCCACCGCGCACACCGATCCAGGTGTGCGGCGTCGTGGCATGGCGAAGGGTGCGAAGATCGTCGCTTTGGGCGAAGGTAACGCAAGCGCAGAGGCTTAGCAATAGAGTTGCAGTGAGTGCTCGGAAGGTCAGTGTCATGGCCGGATCAGAGTATTGATAGAGTTAGACAACTCGAAGCCCCGCATGAAGCTCATCGAGAACAGTGAAGCGAAGTAGCGTTATTTAGATAATGCAATATAACACAATAGACACCGTTAGGCTCAAATATCAGTCAATTGGTCGGTTGCAAAGCGTCCCTAATCCTTCAGCGCCTGAATCGCCAGATATGCCTGCATCGCGGCACCGGCCTTCATCGAGGATTCGTCGATCGTGAAGTGATCGTTGTGGATGTCGGCGGTGATGCCCTCGGCTTCATTGCGAATGCCCAACCGGTAGAATGTGCCGGGGACTTTCTGCAAATAATATGCGAAATCTTCGGCACCCATGAGCCGCTCGGCGCGGAAGACACGATCTCCGCCGAACAACTCTGTCGCGCAGGACTCCGCGAATGCGGTTTCGCTTTCATCGTTGACGAGTACCGGATACCCCAGATCGATCTTGATCTCCGCTTCGGCGCGCGCGGAGAAGCAGATGCCGTTGACGATCTCGTGGATGCGCTTATGTGCGTAGTTACGCCACTCGTCCGACATGGCCCGGAGCGTGCCGACAAGCTTCACTTCGTTCGGCACGATGTTCGGCGCGAAGCCACCGTGGATGCTGCAAATCGAGATCACGCCTTGTGCGAAGGGATCGAGATTGCGCGAGACGAGGGTCTGCAGAGCAAGGATCACCTGAGCGGTAACGACCACCGGATCGATCGTGTGATGCGGGCGCGCACCGTGGCCGGACTTGCCACGAATGGTAATGTAGAGTTCGTCCGCGCTCGCCATCATCTCGCCGGGACAAAAGCCAACGGTGCCGGCCTCCGCCTGAGCGAGTACATGCAGTCCGAAGACTTTCGAGACACCATCGAGCGCGCCTTCCTCGATCATATATGGTGCGCCGCCCGGATTGCGCTCTTCGCTCGGCTGAAACAGAAATCGGACTTCGCCCGCGAACTCGTCTTTCAATTCCGAAAGGATCATCGCCGCTCCGAGTCCGATCGCCGTGTGCGAGTCGTGCCCGCAGGCGTGCATCTTGCCGGGGTTCTTCGAAGCGAACGGCAGCCCGGTCGCTTCGGTGATCGGCAAAGCATCCATATCGCTGCGAAGTGCAACAGCTTTGCCGGGCTTCTTTCCGTGCAATGACCCAACGACTCCCGTCTTCGCCACGCCGCGCTTTACCACAAGCCCGGTCTTCTCCAGCGTCTCGGCCACGAGCTTACCCGTCTCGAATTCCTCGAATGCGATCTCGGGACAAGCGTGGATGGTCCGCCGAAGGCGGACCATCTCATCGTAGTATTTCTCGGCGAGTTGATTGATGCGACGCGTCAGGCTTTGAGACATGGTCAGTATGAACAGGTCTCTGGAGCATCGCGGTTTCCCTTCATTTCTTGAGCGATCGCCTGTACTCACTGAAGATCAATTCATTGCATTGTCATACCTCTGTCATGCCACTTCGTGAATGGGCACGTAGAAAGATGTGTCTGGCAATCAGACTCAAGTAAACCTAAGAAACGAGGTAGAACAGATTATGACTACACTACTCAAAGCACTCAGTCTCAGCGCTATCATGGCGTTCGCGGCCCCGGCCTATTCGCAGATCATGCTAAATGTCGGGATTGGCTTACCGCACGTAGGAATCGCACTGAACGTGGGCTCTCCAATGCCACACGCGATGTGGGTGCCGGGCTACTACGCAGACGACGGAAGAATGTCAAGACGCGCCTGGATTCCCGGACGCTGGCAGGTGCCCCCTGAGCGATACCGCGAAGAAGCGCGCTTTGTCCGCGAAGGTGATCGCTATGATCGCCATGACGGTTACCGTCAAGATCGCCGCAGCCGGGAAGATGTGCGATACAGACCTGAGGATGGAAATAGGAATGGGGACGGACGCAATCGGTAGCAACCGAACGCAGCAGAAAAAAAGCACCCGCCACACTGGCGGGTGCTTCTGCTTTGAGGTTATCGAATCGAAACTTATCGAACAATCACAAGCCGCTGCAAGTATTCCTCTCCGGCATCCGAAGTGACATCCAGGATATAGACACCTTCTCCGAGCGAATCGAAATTCAGCTTCTGCTCGCTCGCGCCTTGCGATTGCATGACCACCGGCGGCGCCACTTGCTGGCCGAGAAGATTGCGCATCGTGAGCGTCAGCATTCGCGGAGTGCCAAGCGTCATCTTCACGGTAAAGCTACCCTTCGAGGGGTTCGGATAGGCAGATACTTTCTCGATCACCCCTTGGCCAGAATGCACGGAAGCGCTACCACTCTGTCCGATCATGCTCTTCGCAACGGCCCGTGCGGAATCCGAAAGCGAAGCTAAGAACTCCGGCGTCGGCTGGTACCAGAAGATGAGGTCGCGGGACTGAATTGAATCGCTCAAACTATTTTCGCGAAGGAGGATGGGCACCAACTGGTCAATCGCGGCGAAGGCTTTCGCTTCCTCTGCCGAATCGCAGCTCGGCATGAGGTGATTAGTGCCACTGCCATCTGTAATGAACGTAGGCATGAAGAGTGGAACCGAGACAGCAGTGATCTCGCTTTTATCTAGCGTCTTGAAATACGCAGTGGTTCCGGTTCTCAGGAGTCCCATATAATTCACCGCGTTCGATCCCATTTCTTTACTGTAGTAGGCGGCAAGTGAATCGGTACTCTCGACCCCAATTTTCGCGAGTGCTACGGCATTCAGCTCTAAGGTCTGAATACTCAGGAGTCCTGTGTGAGCAAGGACTTCCGGGTGCGGCATTGTTGGATCATAGCCATTTACCATCAAAGTCTGATCCGGAGCATGAGGAAGTTTGTGTGTCCAGTCGAGATCCGAGTGGTGCTTAGGGTTTGCATTCTCCACCCAAATCCTGTGCGAGCGATCCGTGCCGTCCCCGTTAACAGTGACGATATACATGCCAGAGTGTAATGTCTCCGTCGAGAACTGAAGGATATTATCACCGGCAACAGCCAATTGTGATAGAATCATATACGGTTTACCCGTAAGATCATACACAACAACTTGCACCACCTGCGGCTCGGCAACGCAATATGTAATCTCGGCAGTCGTCATTACACCGTTCGGCGCCGTGAAGCAATGTGGCGGCGCGGCCAGCTTCGCGCGGAACACCGATGCCTGTGCCGGCGGCAGCGCATTGAATAGCTCTTCACTCGGCTCGTACCAGAAGATGAAATCATTCTTGCCGGGAGCGCCAGTGCCCGCACTCTTGCGGACGATGACGGGGACGAGTTCGTTGAGGCGGGCCATGATGGAGTGGAGGTTCTGCAACGTCGAACTATTTTCCCCGCTGTCCAATTGGTCGAGCATGTCTTTAGCCGTGATCGTATCGACCTTGATCGTGAGCGATTTTGGCCAGGCAATGGCAGGCTTCGATGCGCTGCTTCCATCGTAGAAATGGGTAAGTTCTACGAGAGCCTTCATGATGGTATCGGAATACCCGTCAACCCCGGGAGGCCCTAGAGGAAAGAATCTTGGCTGAGGAAAGTCTTTTCCAATTGTGAGCGTCACGGCGTCATGGCGCTGTCCACCTTTATCCGTATTTGAAGTTACAGCCGTATATCCAAGGGCATAGAGTCCATGAGTTCCAGGCTTCTGGAGCCATTCACGAAACTGCTGGATCACCTGATTGTCTGCGATCATGCCCCACCCGTTCTCCAATTGGTAGGCTGCGCCGTTACCATTATTGTTGGTCATGAGGATGGGATAGAACTTTCGCGCGGCCACTCCTTGTGGCGGAGACGCGAGAATCGGCGCTCCTCCAATGGAGTGAATTGTAAGTGCCATGCCAGCCACGCTATCTGTGTTTGCGTGAAGTTGCTTATACGCGAACACAGAGTCCCCTGAAACGACGATGCCCAGCCGCGCCAGCTCTTCCGGCGTGAGATCGGCATAGAACTGATCGTTGCCGGCGCTCCAGGGGCCGCGCTCGGCGGGCTTCGTTAGTTTTTGGTTGCCCTCCCTTGGAGTTTGGGTTGATGCAAAAGTCTGATGGGACGAATCGGTCGGATTGGACCGATAGGACGGATTGGTCTCAGGGGACAGATGCGTACCATCTGTCACATTGTTTGCATGAGGTGTACTAAAGAATGCAAAGTAAGCGATTGCTCCTATTCCGGTTAGTCCTGCGAGTGTCATGATGCTGTTCCTGATGATGTTGCGTGATGGGGTTGGCAGCATGGCACGTGAGGCAAGCAGTTGCTCGACTTCGGAAGTTGAAAGCAGCGGCGCTTCCTCGCGGTAGTTCGCGAAGTGCGGCGCAAGTTCTTGCGAACGTTGAAGTTCTTCTTCGATCTTCATACTTTCTCCCTCATAAGTGCGACAGTTCCATTGCGCTGAAAGGATGAGATGTTCGCGTGGTGGGCGGCGACTCTGCCGCCCACTGGCCCGCCCACCGGCTCGCGCTCGCCGAGTAGTTCGGCCAGCTTCTCGCGGCCCCGCACGATGCGCGATTTCACACCGGAGAGCGATCCGCCCTGAATCTCGGCAATCTCCTTGAGCGATAGCTCCGAGATTTCGAACAAGATCACGGCTTCCCGCTGCTTCTCGGGCAACTCAGCGAGCGCGCGATCCATCGCCTCGATATCAATACGCATCTCCGGCGAGGTCGTGCGGTGGTCCTCGATCTGCTCCGTATCGGCGCCGAGCACTCCCCATATCTTCGAACGGCGGGCGCGGCGATAGTACAATCGGCGGGCCGTAATGAAGATATAGCTGGTGAAGGCTTCCGGTGCGCGGAGTTTCTCGAAGTTCTCGTAGGCGAGCAGGATTGCATCGCTCAGGAGATCGCGTCCCTCTTCGGTATCCTTTGTCAACGCATGGCAATATCGCGAAAGCCGCGCGAGACACGGCGTCAATGACGCCATGAACCGCTCATGCTTTCCGTTATGCTCTAATGTCATGCTGTGTTAGCACCCGAGGTAGAATGACCGGTCACTCTCTGTCGGATTTGAAGATAAGAGACATCAGGGTTCTAAAAGTCGCACATCGTGGTCTGAAATCGTAGGGACACGCCGCTGGCGTGTCCTCCCCTGCCAGACGCCTACCACCCCGAGGACACGCCAGCGGCGTGTCCCTACCTCCCTCTCGAATCGCTCATGTGATTGGAATAAAATGCTCGATGGCGTTCATAGTCAGCGCCGGATTCTCCGAGTAGAACTCATGGCTGCAACCCTCCAGCCGGGCGACCTCGATCGCAGGGAACATTTGGTGAAGCCGGTCGAGGTCTTCTTCCTGGAGTGCCGATTTATCGAGATCGCCGGTGATCGCAAATAATCGCTCGCGTACGGGCAGCAGATAATCCGACACATCGATATACTCCGGAGACGCAACGATTCCCGCCAGCGCAACGGCCGAAATTTGCAAATCGTGAAACTGCTGCACGTGCTCGAGCCAACCCTCATCGTAGGGCGGATAGAACGGCGCAAAGTCGCCGATGATAAACGCTGCAATGTCCGCAGTAATCATCGGCAGCGCGCGCGCCGCGATGGAGCCACCGGTCGAGTGGCCAAAGATCGCAAGCTGGGTTAGCCCAAAGTGCTTCACGACCGCTGCGATGTCGGACGCCTGATCTTCCAGACGCCAGCCGGTGGCGGGCGAATCGCTTTTGCCGCGCCCGCGAATGCTCAGCATAATGGTCCTGCGCGTGACGAGATCGCCGAGAGACTCGGCAAGCTCCCCGGCAGAGTTCGCCATGCCGGGGACCATCACGAGCGGGATGCCATGCGCCGCCGGATTGAATTCGAGTGCGTGTATCTTGACGCCGTTGTTATCGATGTAGTGTTCGGTGTAGGTCATCGCGGTGTGGTTAGGATTGAAACCGGAAAAAAGAATAAACCACACGGCAACGATTCGGGTGCGATCCCGAAGATCCGAGCGGTGGCGACTCCAGCATGAGATTCAGGCCTATCGACCAGTCAAAGTAAAAGATTTATTGCCGAATCTGAGCCACATTCGTTGATTTCTGCTTGCAATCTGTTTTGTTTTGTAACCCTGACCCTCCTCGATTGTTTTAAACATAGGGCAAGTCTATCCATAAGTTAACTTTTGACCATGAGCAACTCCATCCTGCGGCTTTATTGTGCTTTTCTACTCCTCTCGTTCGGTGGCTCCTCGGCCATCGCGCAAAACTTCACGATCACGCCGACGGCCGAAATCGACATGATGGTCGGATGTTCCGGGGGCCAGGGTTTCCAAATGGATTCGATCGGTTTTGTATATGTGACGAACCAGTCCAAAATGCCGCTTCAGATTACGGCTTCGGTGAGCGATAGTGCGTTCGAGATTTTTCCCAACGATACGGTCGATACGCGCACCGTCAAATTGAATATGGCTTCTGGAGGCCAATCCGGCTTCCAATCCGGCTTCTATGTACGCTACGTAAGTTGGAATGACTCGGGCTCGGCAACGGTGAGCGTCACGGATGGCACGACGACGATCACGATTCCGATCAAGGCGTGGCGCAAGTACATATTCTCCCCTGACGTCCAGAATTGCGGAATTGATTTTGGCGTCTTGGCCGCCGCGCAAACCCGTTGTGTTCCGGTGACCTTCAGGAATACGACATCGGGGCCTCTTGTCATAGACTCTATGGATCATTGGTCGGGGCCAGCTTCGATTTCCGGCGTCCCGCAGCTTCCACTATTGATGTTAGCAGGAGAATCCGTGGTTCTTGCCAGAATTTGTCTCACGGGTGCCGGCTCGGATCAGGTCTATATGCATTATACGACGAACAACCAAAGCCACTACGCTACAATTTATCTCACGAGCACGGCCCCCTATGATCCCTGGGTTGCGAAGCCATGCCTTACAGCGACGATGGACAGCACACTCTTCGGACCTGTCATCGTGGGCGGCAGTGTGACGGCAAATATCACGATTGCGAACAACCGGTTGGATACCATCACAATCGGCTCGGCACAATTCACGGGCGATGCGGCGGAGTTCTCGGTTGGTGTGCCGTTGCCGGTTTATGTCATGCCGCACACGAGTCAGTCTATTCCCGTCGTGTTCTCCACGCATCCGCAAGATTCACTCCTGAAGTCACGTTACATCGCGCAGCTCCAACTTGTGCGGAATACAAGTTCTTGCACGCTCCCCTCTTTCACGCTGCCGGCCGTGACGCTCGCGCCGACGGATACGACGGTCGCGCAGCAACTCTTTCCGAATCAAACGCAGACGCTCGCCATGCTCGGCGGCACGCAAACGATCACTCGGACATTCTACTTTACCAATAACTCGGGCACGAAGGTGAAAGTGGATGCAGTCACACTTGCGAACACTTCGAGTTTTTCGATCGTGAATCTTTCGCCAGGCGCAACGCCATTCACGCTGAATAATGGCGATAAGATGTCGGTCACGATCTCGCTTAACACAACGAGCGATCAAGTGTATTACGATGAGTTGATCATCACGACCGAGCAAGGCGTGCAGTCTCTGCATGTTCCGATTCAGGGACTTCGCTCGGCCTCGGCATCGGTACCAATCGCTCAGATTTCGAGCGATGTGTCGCTTCGGGTCGTACCGAACCCAGCGATGAACGATGTCACAGTGAGCGCGAATGGCATCAATGTGAATGTCGGGATATTCGACTTGCTCGGCAACTCGATGGCGTCTGCAAGTGTCCCATCCGGCTCATGGAGGTGGGATGGAACGGCAAATGGCGCGCGTGTGCCTTCCGGCAATTATGTCGTCCGCGTGAGCGGGATCGGCATCGACGGCAAAGCTTTCGTAAACTCGAAGATGCTGGAGATGCGCTAAGACGCTTGCTTCCTCCGCAGCTTCGCCACGCACTCGATGTGGAACGTCTGCGGAAACATATCGACTGGCTGGAGATCGAGCAGGTCGTAGCCCTCGGCAAGCAATTCAACATCGCGGGCCTGCGTGGCCGGATTGCAGCTGATGTAGGCGATCCGTTCCGGAGCCAGCTTCAGGATTTCACGGATGACATCCTGGTGCATGCCGCTCCGGGGTGGGTCGATAATCATGACTGTCGGACGCGCGTGCTCCGAGAGGAATTCTGGCGTGATCAGCGCCTTCTTTAAGTCGCTCGCAACAAACTGTACATTCGAAATGCCGACGGCTTCTGCATTTGCTTCGGCATCCGCGATGGCGCTTTCGACGAGTTCGATGCCGAGCACACTCTTGACTCGATCGGCTACAAAAAGCGAGATCGTGCCGGTGCCGCAATAGAGGTCCCAGAGTATATCATCCGGGCGCAAGTCCGCAAACTCGGCAGCGACTTCGTAGAGCTTAGTCGCTTGCACCGTATTCGCCTGAAAGAAGCTGTTGGCCGAGATGCGGAACGTTGCGCGGCCAATCCGATCGCTAATCGAGCCTGTGCCGTGATAGACCTTCTCGAAATCACCGACGGCCACTTGTGCGCGGCGAGTGTTAATGTTGTTGATGACAGTCGTGACAGCCGGCACAGCTTCGAGCAGTTCGCGGGTGTAGGCTCCCATCACGCTGGGATCGTCCCGACTGGTGACGAGATTGACCATCACTTCACCGGTGGCGTAGCTGGTTTTGATGACGAGGAAGCGGAGCAACCCGCCTTCATCTGAGTGGACTTCAGTGGACGGGATGGACGAAGTAGACCGTCCATCTTGTCCACTCCGTCCAGTGGGTCCACTGGAATAAACACCCAGCCGGCGTTCCACCGCAAACGCTCTCGTGAAATTCATGACGTCCACAGCGACCTGCTTCGGCAGAAAGCAGACTTCCGTATCGATCACCCGGTCGAAGCGGTTGCGAACGTGCAGGCCGAGCGCGAAGCGATCTACGACATCGCCGCTTGCGATTTCTTCCTCTGAGAGCCACCGCTCATCCGAAAACGAGAACTCCATCTTGTTGCGGTAGTGGAATTCGGATTCGGCCGCAATGGCCTCGCGCACCGGCGGCTCGGCGACTTTGCCGATCTTTCGGAAGAGATCGCGGACCTGCTCCCGTTTGGCGACGAGTTGTGCCTCATACTTCATGTGCTGCAACGCACAGCCGCCGCAAGTCCCGAAGTATGGGCAGACTGGCGCATGCCGATCCGGGGATGGCTCGATAATTTCGACGAGCTTGGCTTCCGCAAAACTCCCTTTCGCCTTCAGGATCTCTGCAATCACGCGCTCCTGCCCCAGCGCGCCTTCGACGAAGACGACGTAGCCATCCTCGGCCCGCCGGGCAACGGCTTTGCCTTCAAAGGCGAGCGATTCGGTCCGAAGTTCGAGGCGGGCGCCGCGCTCGGGTTTGGGAAGACGCTCCGTTGGGGGTCGCTCGGTGTCTGGCATGCAGAATTAACTCTCCGCAGACTGAACGGCGGAGTTACGTAAATTTGTTGGTCGTTATCTTAACTATCAGGACGCTAAAGGCTATGAATCTCTCCAGACGTTCCATTTTTGTTGCTGCGATCGCGATTGCGGCGTTCGTTCCACGCGGGTTGCACGCGCAGATTTCGCGCGATACCACGCATTGGAATGACGAAGAGCTGTACCAGGAGGATAAGTCCTCGCCGTCATTCTTCTCTGTCGGCGGCGGATTTTTGTATGGCTACTTCACGCCGGACTTTTCGACGTTCAATACGAACGTCGCGCAGCCATTCGTCAAGCAGAACTACCGGCAGCAGGTGTGGATGGTCGGCGGGCAGGGGTTCGTCACCATTCCGTGGGTCAAGAACGTCCGCATTGGCGGCATGGGATACAGCGGCACCAGCAGCGATTGCGGCTGCGAGGACACGGTGATCCAGGGCGTCAACGTCAACCGCTATCTGACCTATAACGTCGGCTACGCGGCGCTTACGCTCGATTATGTGCTGCCGCTCCGCACCGGACATTTTCACATCGTGCCCGGCGTTGCGCTGGGATATGGCGGCGTCGATATTTACGCACGTCAAGCGCAGAACCGCGCGAATTTCGACATTGCCCAGTTCACCACCGAGTTCGATTCGACGAGTTTGTATCGCACGCACACCTACTCATCGCGCTTCTTCGTTTACATGCCACAGCTTCAGTTCGAGTACTCACCGACCGGCTACCTGATGTTCCGGCTGACGGCGGCCTACCAGGGAACCTCGATGGGAACGTGGACGGTGGACCAAGGCCTCTCCCTCGGACCCGGCCCGATCTTCAACGGCATCAACGGCTCGGGAATGGTGGCGAGCTTGGGGGTATTTTTGGGGCTATTTCAATAACCAGAACCGGGATTACGCTGATTAAAACGGATTACGCAGATTGATTCTTAGGATTTGCGAATCCTACCATCGAGAGTTTTCCGAGTATCAGAAATCGTTTTTGTCGGCGTAATCTTAGTTCTGTTGGTGTTAGCGCGATCACAGCCGCAACGCTTCGAATAATCCGAAAATCAATCCGCGTAATCCGTTTTAATCAGCGTAATCCAGGTTCAAAATGGTGAAAGACAAGTTACTCTACGAAGGCAAAGCCAAAAAGCTCTGGTCGGTCAGCGGGTATGATGACCGTGTGATCCAGGAATTCAAGGACGACGCGACCGCCTTCAATGGCGAGAAGCGCGGAAGCTGGGCGCACAAGGGCGAAGTCAACAACGCCATGGCGAGCGCGCTCTTTACCATGCTCGAGAAAAGCGGCATTCACACGCACTTCATCGAAAAGCTCTCGCCGATCGACATGCTCATCAAGAAGCTGGAGATCGTGCCGCTCGAAGTCATTGTGCGGAATATCGCGGCCGGATCGTTCGTCAAGCGGTACGGCGCGAAAGAAGGCTTGGAGTTCGCGCAGCCAACCTTCGAGTTCTCCTACAAACGCGACGATCTTGGCGATCCGCTCATCAACGATAGCCACGCGCTCGCAATGGGACTCGCGACCGAGGACGAGATCGACCACATCCGCCACACCGCGCTCAAGATCAACGACATCTTGAAGGCGTTCTTCCACGCTCGCGGCATTTTGCTCGTCGATTTCAAGCTCGAATTTGGTCGCAGCGTGGGCGC
>JADGPZ010000088.1 GCA_017882165.1 Candidatus Kapaibacterium sp. | reverse complement strand
GACAGTATCTGGCGCCTCCTCTTACTCCTGGACCGTTCCAAATTCGCCGACGATGCGCGGTCTTGTCCGTGTTCGCGATGCGAATGGCGTTCTGGCAAGCAGCGGCAAATTTGAGGTGCTGCTACCGGGGAGTATCTCAGGCGTTGTCGTGACAGGTGGTTCGGATGGAGTGGTCGGTGGTTCGCCGGTAACAATTACATGGCTCGCATCCGGGTATCTGGGCAACACGCTCGATATTGATGTGAGCTACGATGGCCTTCAAACGTGGAGTACGATAACGCATGGATGGGCTTACAGCAGTGCGACGAGCTATGTGTGGATCGCACCTGACACCGCACAATCCGATGCGTCGATCCGTTTGACATTCACAGCTGGAGTAATGGGATACTCGTATCCATTCAGCATCACGTTGCCAGCGCAGGCAGATGTTGCTGTCGCAACATCTCACTCTGACGCCACCGTGTGGCCGAATCCAGTGTCGAGTCACGCGTTCATTCGCTGTGGTGAAATGTCTGTCGCATCCTCGCAACTTTCTCTTCACGATATCACCGGTCGCGACGTGACGGCGCTTGTTTTGCAAGTGCCGTCAGCAGACGGATTCGAGATTGATGCCACACGTCTCGTGCCAGGCGTCTATTTCTATTCGCTGTCGGGATTGCCAAAGGTAAGCACGGGGCAATTTGTCGTCGCACGATAAGTAGCAATTAGCATCATGGAGGAAGGTCGAGCGCGTGAAATCGTCGGCCTTCCTCCATTTTACACTCCGCAAAATTGGCCAATTCGTACATGCCGTCTTTTTCTTTCCTCCCAATTTTGGTATTGAGTCTCTTTATAGCTTCGTGCTATTCGACCACGCCATCTCCCTCCGGTCCACCGGATACCACGACGACCATCAAGCCGAGCGGGATTGACACGGCGAAGTACGCGCTGGCGCAGATCATGCGTGACACGTCCTCCTTTCACGCAGGCGTCGAAATGGGTTCTCTCAAAGAGAATAGTGTCCAGCGCGTGACAGGAATCGCTGCGAGCCGGCACTATTCGGGGATGTTCTGGGCCTGCAATGATGGTGGTGGATTGCCGAATATTTTCCTTATGGATAGCACCGGCGCAGTCCGCGCTACATTCGCCGTTACTGGTGCCGCGAGCCGGGATTGGACCGACCTTGCAATCGGCCCGGGTCCTGACCCTGCCAAAGTCTATCTCTACGTTGGCGACATCGGTGATGGCAATGAAGAGTATGCTTCGGTCACAGTTTATCGCTTTCCTGAGCCGCAGACACCCCTCGGCTCCACTCCGATTTTCTCTCAAACCGAAGCAGCCGATAAGATCAACTTCGTGTACCCGGATGGATCACGCGATGCCGAATCGTTGCTCCTCGATCCTGCAACCAAAGACCTGTATGTTGTTACCAAGGACCTTGGGACCAATGTGTATTTAGCCGCTTACCCGCAAGCTCTCGGCTCGCTCTTCACGATCAAGAAACTCGCGACGCTTCCCGCGTTCAACACCGCGACGCTTCGCGCCGGGCACATTTCTCCTGATGGGAGCGAGATCCTGCTCAAGAATCTCGGCCAAATATTCTATTGGAAGAGAGAACCGGGAGAGTCGGTCGAACATGCGTTATTGCGGGCGCCGATGACCGAACCCTATATCCCGGAAGCCTGGGGAGAGGCGATTTGCTGGAGTGCTACAGGCGATGCATACTACACAACGACCAAGTTTAAGACCGGTCAGACACCCGACTTCGCGCGGTACCTGCGGAAATAACCCTCAATACTTCCAGGTAATGTCCGCCGAATCGCGGATGGTCGTCGGGTACATTGCGGCTGGCGAGGGATCGGAATACTTGGCGCCATATTCACGCGCGTACGCCTTTTCGATGACTTTCCCACTCGACATAACCTGCACGAGCGTGAATCCGAAATTGCGGTCAGCGGCCGCCGTGCTGGCCAGCGAACTCCCGCCGTTTCCCGCAACAATCATATAGCTTTTTCCGGTCGGCTGCATGCGGCGGTAGACGTGATTGTGTGCCGAGAACATCGCCTCGGCATGGTTGGCTTCCATCGCAGACCAGAGTGCGTCGCGGTTTGCATTATCGACCAGGCTGGTAGCCCCATTATTCGTCCAATCGTAGGCGGGCTTGTGCGCAAAGAGAAAGATATGCTTTGCTCCAACTGCCCGCGCCTGAGAGAGGTCTTGTGCAACCCACTTGATGGAAATCGTCGAGCTTTCCTGAGCCGGGTCGCTATTCATGATGACAAAGTGGCCGCCTTTGTAATCGAAGGAGTAGGTAAGCCGACTTTGATCGGTCGTGAGTGCATCTGCTCCGCCCGGCTTCGGACCGTTGCTACCGTTGATATAGGGTGTCATCATCCAGAGCCACTGCTGTTCCAACGCGGCGCTTTGCACGCCGTCGTTGAATTCGTGGTTGCCCGGCACCATGATCAGTTTGATGCCCGAGGAGGCGATCGGCATTGACCGATAGTGGGCAAGCCATGCGCCGAGCTGGCGCCCGGTGCCGGACGTATCGGTTACTTTCCCGAGCATGACATCGCCGGTCAGAATCAGAAAATCCGGGCGAGGGGAGAGGTTCATCACATCCGTCAGCGTGCGATCGAGCTGCGCGATGTTTGCCGTGCTTGGGTCGCCAGCGGTGTCCGCTTTATCCAGCCGGTTACATCCCATCGTGACGAACGAGTACAGAATCGTATCGGCAATGGGATGGGTGGTCGAGTCGCCCGGGTGTTTCGTCGTGTCCGCCGGAGTATTCGAAGGGCCCGTCGTACTGGGATGACATCCAAATAGAAATCCACTTGCGACAGTAGCAAGAAGTATCATCCATTGTGAGGGATTCCAGATGTGACGGGCCGTTCGATGCATCGCGTTAGTCTTTCCAGGTAATTTCGAGTGAGTCTCTGAGTGTTGTGGGGTAGGTTTGAGTAGGCGCTGGTGCAGCGTATCCTTCGGCCGGCAGATCGCGACCGTAGCTCTTCGAGATCACCCTTCCACTTTTGAGCACGCTTACCACGGTATATCCGTAGAAATGCTCGTTCGCAGCCACTTCTTTTTCGAGCGGGCTGCCGCCGTTCCCGGCGATGACCATCCACGTTCCAGAATGATGCGGCTGGAAGCGGCGATAGACATGGTTATGCGCGGAGAGCATGGCTTCGGCGTGGTTCGCCTCCATCCCTGCCCAGAACTCACCACGGTTTGGCGACATGAGTCCGCCCGATCCACCGTCAAACGCAAATGCCGGCTTGTGACCGATCGCGAAGAGGTGCTTTGCGCCAGCTTTGCGCGCGTTCGCAAGATCATCCGCGATCCAATGCGCCGGTACATGTGAATCCTGTCCCACCGGATCGGTATTCATCACGACGAAATGAGCATCTTTGTGATTGAAGGAATACGTGAGGCGGCTCTGATCTGTCGCAAGGCTATCTGCTCCGTGCGCTGTAGGACCGTTATTGCCACGAATATAAGGGGCCATCACTTTGAGCCATTGCACTTCCGCTGCCGGGAACGAGCGTTTGCCGGTGTCTTCGGTCTCGTGGTTTCCCGGAATGGCAACCAGCGTGATACCTGCCTTGGCGGCCGGGGACGCCTCCCAGTGCGTTCGCCATGCGGCGAGCATGGCCGCGAGCTTAGTCGTGTCCATCTCGTAGCCGAAGATCATATCTCCGGCGAAGAAGAGATAGTCCGGTTTGGGAGTCATCGTCGCGATCTCCTGGTAGGTCCTGTCGAGTTGTGCGAGATTCGCCGTGCTCGGGTTCGTGCTGGTATTGACGTCAGCTTTATCGACGCGATTGCAACCAATAACGACGAAGGAATACTCGACCGGGTCGGACGCGCGCTGGCAGGAAACCAGCGAGATGGAAAGGAAAGCGGCCGCGAATGCGGCCGCTAAAATATTGCGTGTGTTCATGTTGGCAAAAGCAATTTATTGCGCGTTACCCGATCCGTCGCTCTGGTATGCGCCGAAATCCTTACCGAGACCTACGGTCTTTGCGCCGAACGGATTCGTCGTCGCGTTATACTGTGGGCAACCATTCATCGGAATGGCTACTGGTGCCGGACCCGTGAACGCGGTGCCGATACACGGCGAGCCAGACTTCAGATGAAAGTCGCTTTTGAAGCTCGTCGCAAGATCGGAGAAGCGGTTTCCGCGGCCATCTGCCGTTGTCGCCACGTTCTCGCGTGGATCCTGATCGGCCCAAGCCGTCGGCCACACGTAGCGAGACGCAGCAATCGCCGTGACATCGTAACCAATGAACATCGGGTCGTTCGCTTTCGCCGCGCCGGCTTTGTCGTGTGGCTTCGGGACTTCGCAACTCACGCCGTCGTTGGTATAGCCCTGATAGCCAGGATAGAACCATAGGCGGACCGAGTCCGTGAGTCCATAATACCACTGGTAATCGTAGTACACGTGTGCTGTGTCAGCGAGCGGATTGTCCACAAGCCGGAATCCCGTGCGGCAGTTGACGATGAGATTGTTGTACTCGGTGCCACGGGCGCCGTCCTCGATATTCGTCGAGCCGGCCCGCGCCGTCTGCGTCATGCGCCAGCCACAGGTAACGATCGTGTTGTTGTAGATATTGACATTTGCCTGGTTGAGCCCACCCTTATTGGCGATCTTTGGTCCGTTCGTGCAATTGCCGACAAAAACGTTGTAGGCAACGTCGCCAGTGGTACCGCTCTTCATGTTGAAGCCATCACCGCTGGTTGTAGAACCGGCCTCAAACACATTGCGGAAAATGCTGACTTTGCCACCGGCAGTTCGCACGGGATCGTCGGTTCCACCCGTCAACCACGAGTCTTCCATAATGAAGTTCGCATTCTGATTCTGGAAGTAGATCCCATACGCCACTTTCTTGCCGACTCCGACGGCGTTGCCGGCGCCTCCGATGAAGTCAATATGCGTAAACTTGAGGATCAGATCTCCCGACTTCGTATCGCACTGGATCCCGCCCCACAGGCCAGCCTGTAAGTTTGCATAAGTCCTCAAGGCGGGCAGCACTGTTAGATAATTCGGCTTGTCGGCAGTGCCCATGCTGATGAACGTCCCGTAGAGTTGAATCTCGGGATAGTAACTCGTTTTCCCGAGAACGATCAACGTGACACCTTCCTGAGCGAAGAGCGTATCGCCGGCATTGACAATGATGTCGCTGTCCATGTAATACGTCTTGCCCGCAAGCATGGTCCCTTTGAGCGGGCCGTGGAGTGTGTCCTTACTGATCGATTGCCCGATCGAGATCGGTGGCTTGGAAACCTGGACACTCGTGCTGGTGCTATTGCAAGCATTGAGTGCCAACAAGGCCAGAATCGGCAGCGCCGTGGCCCGGAGGGTGCGAATGGTTCGTTGTGTCATAATTGAAAAGGATGGAATGGAGTGTGAGTGTCTGTTAAAAGTTGCGTCACGTTCGATGTGTCGGCTAATGTTACATTTTGTAGCGGAAGCCCAGGATGAAGTTGCGGTTGTATAGTTCGTGCCGCACGAGCACATCCTGTCCGTTGGTTTGCCCATTGACTGCCTGTGGATACTGCGAAGTCAAATAGGTCTGATGGATCACCTCCTCGCGCGCGGCGTTCAGGAGATTCGTTGCTTTGAAGTAGAGGGTCAGATTACCAATCAGCTGTTGCTCGCCCGAAAAATCGAGCTGGAGAAACCCCTGCTGCCAGACGTCGTTATTGTAATAGTCGGACACGCCGACGATCGCCGGACCGGTATAGACCGCGCTCAGTTGCGCGTTCGAGCCGGTCTCGAAATTCTTGTAGAGCAGCGAAAGATTGCCGATATGTGCCGACTGTCCCTGTAGCGGACGCGTCTGTGAAACGGTATCAACGCGTTGATAGGAGCGTTGAGGATTGACGTCAGTGGTATCGGACCACTTCAACACTTTGGGCGTAGTGATCTGCGAATTGGTGTACGTGTAATTGCCCTGGATTCCGAAATCTGAGAAGTACTTTCGGAAGTCGAGTTCGAAGCCGTAATTCGTGGCCGTGCCCAGGTTGGCGGGGGTATAGATCAGGTCCGTCGCGACGTATTGGACAACGTATTCGATCGGATCATGCAATTGTTTATAGAACGCTCCAACAAGCAACTGATCGAGCCCACTCGGATAATACTCCCAACGAAGATCGAGATTGTGTGCCGTGGTGGCACGAACATACGAGTTCGGCACTTCTTTGTAATCATCGCCCGGAACGCCGAGATTATAGACGTACTCATAAAAATTTGGGTAACTCGTCGAGCGAAAATAGGAAAGCCGCCAATTCTGATCGGAGCTCGAAGCATATTTGAAGCTGACAGAGGGGAGCAAGAAGAACGGGAGACCGTTATCGGTCCACGCCCCAAATCCGGTGTTCCCGGAGTCTGTCAGGGGCAGGGGATTTGACCAGCCAAAGTGTGTGACCTCGCCTCGAAGCCCGCCAACAACGGAAAGATCGCCAACCGCGAACTTACCCTGAGCGTACCAGGCGTAGGTTGTGTCGCCCGCCTGGTAGTTCAGCGCGAGGATCGGGAGTTGTGTGCCGGAGGTCGCATTTCGGAGTGTGAAGGTATCGAGAGTGACATTGCCAGAATACAACTGCTTCGCGTTAACGGGGTCAAGATCGAACTCATCGTACGAGGCCGATCGTAATTTGAGCCGCAGCATACCGCCGTAGCTGAATTCGATCGGGAGACCCAGGACCGGCTCCAGCGATTTGAGGTTCAGATAGATGCTCTTGTCCTGATCGGTGCTGTTCGTCCATTTTCGTGTATTCGTGCCATCGCCGGCCTGCACCAACTGCGAACCCGCGTGTACTACACCGTTCGTGTCGAAATTGACATTTTGCCCGAGTTGCAGCGTGGCTTGATCGGGGATGTCCAGCGTGGCACGGGAATAGACAAGTTTCCAGTCGAACTTCAGATCATCGCCAAAGAGCGTGTGCGCGCCACTGAGTGTGATGTTCGCGATGCCCTGATTCTCGACGGTCGTGCGGATTTCGTGTGTGACTTCATTGTTCACGGGCCAACTCCCCTTGCCGTGCAGGGTATCCCACTGATCGCGTAACTCGTGCTTCGAAAGGCTCGCATACATCCCAAAGAGTTGCAGTGTGTTGTTCTCATCGGCCCGGTAATCGGCATTCAGCATTCCGCCGCCGCGCGAGAGGAGCGAACTGTAACTCCGGGTTTGAAAGGATGCCAAATTTGTGACGTAATCGGTCGGGATGGACTGACCGGCAGCATTCTTGCTTAAACTTGGCGGTAACGAGACATCTGTTTTCCAAAACGTGGTGTTCGCGCCGCGGTAGCTGTTCTGGTAGCTGCCAGCGGCGATGATCCCAAGGCTCTGATCGTCAAGGAAGCGGTTACCGACCGTCGCGGAGAAATACTCGCCTGGGACAAAGCTCACCGGTCTCGGCGACCACGCTCCCGAAGGGAACGCCGCCGCCGCCGCAAGCGCAGCTTGCTGGGCTGGCATATTTGCCGTCATGGCCGCGATAGAAGCACGCGGGGATTGTGTCGCAGGATCGACATCGAACGTAACGAATTTCCGGTCGCCGCTGAAAAGATCGCTGTATCCGGTCCCGACCTGGAGGGATGCAATCGCATGATCGGGCGCTTGCTTCATCACAAGGTTCATCGCACCGCCGATGGCATCGCCTTCCATCGAAGGCAATAGCGTCTTCGAGACCTCAACGCGATCGACAAGCTCGGAAGGGAAGATGTCGAGCGGCACATAGCGATTTTTGTTGTCGGGACTGGGTATCTTGACCCCGTTGATCGTCGTATAGTTGTAGCGCTTGTCCATGCCCCGGATAATGGCATAGTGCGCGTCGCCGGTGGATGTGCGCGAGACCGAAACTCCTGACATCCGCTTGGTTACGTCGGCGACCGATATGTCGGGAGAGACCTCGATCGTACGTGCCGAGACGGAGTTAATGACGTTGCTCGCACTCTTGACGCTGGCCATGGAACTGGCATCGCTCCCGTGTTCGGCAGCGCCTACAACGGTGATTTCCTTTCCGGGTGTTGTGTTGCGTGCCAGACCAAAATCAAGGGACTGATCGGCGTCGGACATGTTAATCACGTATGTGGTGTCGCGGTATCCCGAATAGGTGATCCGCAGGGAGTAGGTGCCGGGATCAAGCCTGAGCCGGAAGCTTCCATCGAGTCCGCTCACTGCTCCCTTGCCCGTGCCCACGATCGCGATCCGGGCGCCTGGCAACGGATCTTTGCTCAATGCATCGATAACCCTCCCTCGAAGGGTGCCTGCCGGTTGCGGATGGGCGGACGCGGTACTCGGTGCGGTGAAAACCAATAGAAGCGGAAGTGCAAGGCACAAAAAGAAAGCGGAAAACCGCCGGCGGAATCGAGTCTGCTGGTACGTCACGAAGGGGGCTGAATTGAAAAGTTCGACAATCGAACAGTCCAAGCCTGCGTGGATGACCGATCATCAACGCACTTGAACCTTAACGCGACAAACTTACAAAGTCAGCATTCTCGAATGGTTACCCAAGCATCACAACGCTATGATGGAAGTGTTATCTTGTTGCAGAAGTGTCGTTGGTTGCAAGCCCAATGACTTTGGATCGGGAGGATGCGTGAATATGGGACCCTATTTTTTTAGAATCTGACAATTCATTCGAATAAGCGTCCGCCTCCCGATTGCTATACGACACGCTCAATTTTAGCATTTCAGTCCTATAATTCATAAAACTCATTCACACAGACACAACTTGCTTCCCCCAGAAAGAAATATCAAATTATTTCCATATCGAATTTATGTTCAGAGTTCATGAACGCCCAAAACCGCGTTCCCGAAAATTTGAAAATTCGCTGGGATCTTCACAATTCACCCCGAAACGCACGGCTCAGCATCGACTGAAACAGCTCTTCCCATCTCTGTAATCTACGCTGCCATCGCCGTATAGATACTCCGGCCCTCGCCTTGGTAGGATTCGTAGATGTGAAGATACACCTGCTCGCATTTCCGTTGCCAAACGGGAGGGGTATAAGTCCGGGGAAGCTGATCGAGGACTTCTTCGATCGTCGTGCGAACCGCCGCGCGGGTTTGCTGCCGCTTCTTCCAATCCAAGACTAACTGCTGTCCCTTGAGCTTGCTCAAGAGTTCTTTGGCAACGAGCTTCACTTCTTTCGCTTCCTTCTCGCTCAACTCCATTTCCGGTTTTGTGAGCAAATCGAAGATCGTTAGCTCTTCTTCATTCAGTCCTTCCCGGTGCGCACGCTTGCCCTCAGCGTCCAAATTCTGCATGAAGTGCTTGAGCGCGTCGAAGGTCTCCTCAATATTATGCGCTCCTGTGTTATAGTCATCGAGCATCTGCTGGAATTTCTCCAGAAAATCCATCCTGGTTGGATTTTCTGCTACCATCTTTTGAAGAGCCTGCTCGATCGAGCCTTTCAGCAGCTCTATCTCCGCGCGTTTCGTCTTGCTCTTTTTGAACCGTTCGGCGAGAGCTTCAAAATCGAATTTCGAAAGATCGACCGTCCGCACGTCGGATGTGATAACGTATCCTTCCGAGGAAACCGAGTCATCCAGCAGGACTTCAATGTCGCGCAGAACTTCCGAGATGTCCGTTGGCGGCAACTTGGATTTCACTTCTGCTGCGACGGCCTTCAGGCACCGAGAGCGTTCAGAGAATTCCGTTGCTCGAACATCCGGCAAAACAGCTTTGTAAAGCCGCCGCGCCTGGGCCGCAACCTGAAAGAACCGTTTTTTGGTAACCTCACTTGCGAAGACCATTTCAGCAGCCTGAGCCAGACGCTGCTTGATCTCGAATCCCGTCGCCGTTTCGATCTTACTTAGGTCGATGCCGATTGAACTGCAATACTCAGTCGCAATCTGCATTCCAAGACGAAGCTGTTCAACAAGTGCTTCTTTGTCTTGCACCGGGGAGTCCGTCGAGCCACCCGCTCCGGGTGCTGCATAAATCGCGAGCGCCTTCTGAAGATTGCGAAAGACTCCGACATAGTCCACGATCAAGCCGTTGACTTTATTCGGAAACACACGGTTTGCACGCGCGATCGTTTGCATGAGCGTGTGATTGCGCATCGGCTTATCGAGATAGATCGTAGAGCAGCACGGCACGTCAAAGCCGGTGATCCACATGGCGCAAACAAAAACGATTCTCAGTGGATCGTCAGCCGTTTTGAACTTTGTGTCAAGATCTTCTTTTTCAAGACGGCGGCGATGGGGCAGAATATCCAAGCCCTTCTTTCGCATCTCCTCGATCTCGCCCTGACGTTGCGAAACAACGACGGCCATATCTGTTGTCTCCAAATAGGCAAGCTTCGCCTCCGCATCGGGACGCTCGATCGGGTTGAGCTTTGCCACGCGCATCCGCTCCTTTGCAAGCATCACCTTCCACCGAATATGGACCTTGTCGTACATCCGAACGGCGGTCGCTTTGTCCACGCAGACCATCATCGCTTTGCCGAACATCGCGCGTCCGGAGAAGTGATCGACCAGGTCATCCGCAATCTTATTCAGGCGGTCTTCGCGTGTGATGAGGTGGTACTGCCGCGAGAACTCGCGCTCCAGCTTCTTCTCCTGATCGTCATCCAACTCCGCTTGCTCCAGCAAGTCCTCCATGTCGGCATTCAGGTCCTCGTTCGTGAGCTGAAGCTCGGGGATGCGATTCTCGTAAAAGAGCGGGACAGTCGCCTTGTCGTCGATGGACTGCTTGAAGTTGTAAACGCTTACATAATCGCCGAACACATCCCGCGTCCGCTCTTCACCAGCCATGAGCGGCGTGCCGGTAAAGCCAATGAACGCGGCGTTCGGCAAGGCGCGGCGCATGTTCGCGGCCAGAATATCGTACTGGCTGCGGTGCGCTTCATCCGTGATGACGATAATATCCGAACGGTCGGAAAGCACTGGCATCACGCCGTTCGCGTCCGGTATGAACTTGTGGATCAGCGTGAAGACGTAGCGGTGATCCTCCGAGAGGAGCTTCCGCAAGCCACGACTCGAATCGGCGTGGGCTTCCTTTTCCTTCGCCGCGCCACAATTGGCAAACGTTGTGTAAATTTGGCCGTCTAACTCTGTCCGGTCGGTGACGATTACAAAGGTCCAGTTGCCTGGCACTTTGCGGATGACCTTCTCCGCGAAGAATACCATCGAGAAGCTCTTGCCGCTGCCTTGCGTGTGCCAGAAGACTCCTAAACGCCCCTTGTTCTTCTGGATCTGGCGCACCGATTCAACCGCCTGATTCACACCAAGATACTGGTGATTCAGCGCGAGAATTTTGACCTTCTCCTCCATGTAGAGCGTGAAGTTCTCGACAATATCGAGCAAGCGCGACTGCTCGCACGTGCCGCGAATCATTGTCTCAAGGCTGATTGCCGGTTCTTCCTTCTCGCTTTCGATCCGCTTCCACTCGCCAAAATGCTCCCACTCGGAGGTGACGGAGCCGATGCGACTCTCCGAGCCGTTCGAAAGAATAACGAGCGCGTTGTAATGGAAGAGCTGTGGGATCGTATCGCAGTAATCTGCAAAGTTCTTCGTGAACGCTTCCTCCACGCGGCCTCGCTTCAGCTCCATGAAGACGAGCGGCAGGCCGTTGACAAATCCAACCAGGTCCATCCGCCGCGTGTAGAGATCGCCCGCGATCCAAAGCTGCGACGTGAGAAGATAATGATTGTTCTCTGGGTTATCGAAGTCTATCACTTTCACCCGACGCTTGCGCCGTTCCAGTTCGCTTTCGATCTCGACTCCATCCCGCAGGAGCTTGTATATCTCGCGGTTCGCATTGACGATGCTCATTGCCGAGCGGTCCTTCTCAATTTGTTCTATGGCTTCGGCAATGTCGCGCTCGGTTGCCCAGCCGTTCAGCCGCTTTATCGCATTCCAAAGATCGCGCTTGATGATTACATCCTGCCGCGTCTCGCGCCCCAACGTGCCGCCCATGCCGAACACCTCGTTCATGCAATACGCATACTCCCAGCCGAGCGATTGAAAAAGCTCAATCGCCGGTTGCTCTATGAGGGCGTCTTCGGTGTAACGGGATGACATCGTGCGTTAAGTTGCTATCTCCATCTCGCTAACATCTAATTCCCCAGAAATAAGGCGCGGAAGAAGAAGATCGCGCGTCTGGCGGAGGATTGAGTTCTGAAGTTGAAGGTTCAATTCAAGCTCATACTTCGGGTCAAACAAACTTTTTGCTTGTGCAAGAATTGAAACAGATGGCAAAATTAATCGCATCGCTTGAATATCCCTCGCGCTCAAATGAGCGACGGTTGTTCCAACAATAACGGACTCGAGATATTTGATCGGATCAAATGCGAGAAGGAATAGATGAAATCTACTTAGTTTACCTCGCGGTCGTAATCTTAACACTCGTTGATTCAAGTACGACTGTTCGCCTGCCCAACGTCCCATGTGGAAATTGCCATCCATACCAATCACAATGTCCCCTCGCTCAACGATATACTTATCGTCAGCATTCTCCGGCGTAGATGTTTTGGTAACGTTTCCCAAAATATCCCGAATTCGTATGACGGGTTTGCCTTCGCCAGCATCATTGAATAGCTTCGATTGGAATGGAAAACCGTATGTAACCTCTGCAATCTCCGGTAATGATTTCACTTCCCACCCCTCCGGTATCCTTCCCAATTCCGAATCAACGAACTTCGCGCGCTCGTGGCCGGGGAAGCGGAAGTGGACGAACCACTCGCGGTAGATCAGCCGCGCCATCTCCTCCAATATCGCGATGCGCCGCGTGTTGTTCTCGATCAGGTCGTCGTAAGCCGAGAGGATGGCGGCGATTTTGCGCTGTGTAGAGATAGGAGGAAGTGGAATAGGCAGTTCGGCGGCGCTTTGTGTGTTGAACACCTGCTGTGCCACTCCAACGAGGTTACCATGGATTCGGGCTTTACCCCAAGGAGAATTAAGGAGATAGGCAAAATACTGTGAATCCAAGATGCCAGGAGTTGGCCTTACGATTACAAGACTTGCAGCATTTAAGTCGCCCATTCCTTCCGGTATGACACACGCTGTGCCAGGGTAACCCACTCGCACAATTACGACGTCCCCTGGTTGG
>JADGPZ010000202.1 GCA_017882165.1 Candidatus Kapaibacterium sp. | reverse complement strand
GAAATCTTTTACAACCGGCAGCGCATGCACTCGGCACTGAACTATCAGACGCCCGATGCGTTCGAAGCCATCAGCAACCAATCACGCAACACCACGGGGTCGGAATCACCTGTCTACTAAATCGGGGCAAGTCCACATGGCCTTCCCGGATATCAATGATCCCAAGGGCCTGTGCATTGATGTCACTGGTCGTGGCCGCTGGGGCAATGGAGATGTTGAAGTAATTCTTACATCGTTAGATGAGTTGCCCTATGTGATGGGTCTGGTAAGACAGTCCTTCGAGCAGCAAATGGGAAACGGACAGGACGCGTGAGCAACTCTTTTGACGATAAAGGAGGAAATCTATCCGATGCTGATCGATGATTTCAAGTATTTTGAATAGCGAGCATCATCAGCGGATGTTCAATTACTTAGATGGGGAGACCAACGATCTCGCCAATCAATTGTGCGGCCTGACGCCGCAGGAGAAAAAGTTGGTGGGGGGAAGTAAAAAATGAGACACATAGATTTACCCACTGGCCTATCGCAGCATGCGATACGCCATTTCCTTTCAACGTGCAGTTTTGAGATTGGAAACAATGAGGATGCAATTTCAATCGGCTCTCCGAAAGGCGTATTTTTCGCTGAACCGTTCGCGTTGTCGATGCTTGCGGCATTTGGCGATGAGGCTGCATCTAAGAATGTTAGTATCACTCTCGAAACGCCATCGGTGCTGGGTCTTCGATACGCGAAGCGAATGCGGCTTTTCGACTTTCTTAAAGTGAGTTACGACCAGAGTGTTCGAGAACAAGAAGAAGCGGGGAGATTTATCCCAATCGCGCGTGTATCCTCTCCTGATGACCTAAAGGCCTTTATCGCTCAATTGATGCCTTTATGGCATTTGCCAGAAGAGTCCGCAGCTGCCGTTTCTTATTGCGTCAGCGAACTTGTGCGCAATGTCTTGGAGCATGCCGGACCGAGTAGTGCATATGTGTGCGCCCAGTATTACGAAGAGAAGCAACGAGTCGAAATCGGAGTTGCCGATCGGGGTAAAGGAATCCTCAGCTCACTTCTAAGAAACTATTCTAATCTTCGAAGCGACCAGGAAGCACTCGTTGAGGCGTTGAAACCTGGAGTAACGGGCTCAAAATCTTTTGAAAACGCTGGAGCCGGCCTATTCTTCACCAAATCCCTGGCTAAACTTTCCTGCTCCTATTTCAGCATCTATTCTGGCAACGCCTGTTATCGGGTTCGCAAGTCATCACCCGATGGACAAATAACTCTTTTTGCCGACCCATTGTTAGATAAACACGATCTCTGGGGCAATCTACCATATTGGCCGGGTACTGTCGTTGCGGTTGATATTAACGTGGGGCGGCTTAAACAATTTCGCTCTACACTCGCCGCGATCAAGCAGGTATATGAAACCGGGAAGCAACCAAAGCCTAAGCCAAAGATCCATTTTTCATGACGCTTGAATTATTTCCAATTTTCGGGGTGTTCGCTGAAGATAAGGGAGCGGCGAAAGAACTTCGTGAAGGCACCATCCTTCCAGCTCTGGAACGGGGTGAACGCGTCGTGCTCGATTTTTCAAAAATTGGTTTCGCGACACAATCTCTGATTCACGCCCTTATTTTTGAACCGCTCTACAAACTGAAAGAAGAAGCTCTAAACCGGATCGAATTTCGGCATTGCGCGGGCCCGGTTAAAACAATCATCGAAATTGTAGTCGGCTATGCGTTCAACCCGCCTGTTACCACGCACACACCCGTCTCTGAGCTTAGGTAGGATCAAGATTACCTCGCCGCGAAGAGTCCCGGGACTACCCGCCGCAGCGGGCAGGCATATATTTCGTCCCTAACGGGACTGAGATGTTGCCGCCCCGCTGGGGCTGAGAAAGCTGATTTGCCGCGCGAGCAGAAATCTTAGGGAATTTTCGATTTTCGGGAACGCGGTTTTGGGCGTTCATGAAATGACAATTCAAAAGAGAGAAATTAAAGAAATTCGGCATTTCTTTCTGGCGGAAGGAGAATTATGAATTTTAGACTCAAATACTAAAATTCGTTTCAGTGAGAAGCGCACTCAGAACGTCCACGCGGCGGTGAGGTGGCTTTCGAGTTGGGTCGATCGGGAGGCTACCCGCCACGCGGCGGATTGGGTGTCGAAGTCCTGGGTGGTCAGGACGGCATACCAGAGCGAGCCGGTGAGGGTGGGGCCGGTTGCGAAGGGGCGCGTCAGGCTGAGCAGGAGCATGGGGCCGATGCGGGACTGGCGCTCGAGCTCGGTGAACGGAGCAGATCCCGGCGTGAGCGCTTCGCTGCCGCGCCCCGAATGGCTGAGGAAGAACGCGCGCGCTCCCAGGCGGAGATTCCAGCGAGGCTCTGCGCCGAACAGCTCGGAGGCAAGGCCGAAGAGGAGCGATGCGCCAAGCTCTGTGACGCTCGCGTCGCGCCGCTCCGTGAAGGCCTGATCGTTGAACGATCCGCGCTCGCTGACCCTGAGCGAAACGCCCTGCTCGATCGTGGCTGCACCGCCCGCCATGCGACCGAGCGGCACGGCGAGTGTATCGGTTATAGTCATGCCGCGTAGCAGGTAATTGCCGATGCTCGAAAGGAGCGGAAGCGAATTGATGTAGTCGAAGACGGTGTAGTTCGCGAAGACCTCTCCGCCCGCGCTGGCAAAGATCTGTGGCGAGGCGATCGTTGCCAGCGAGCCGAAGACGATCGACTGCGTGACGGCATTCTGTGCGCTGCGATCGCTCTTGAGATAGACGAGATGCTCGCGCGACGCGCGAACCGATCCCTCCCAGCGGAGCTGATCTGTGAGATAATGGAAGTATTTCAATCGCATGCTCGCAAGCAGATCGTCGTGCTCGTCGTCATTGAGATCGCTCGGCGTGTCATAGGAGAGAATTCGCGCGGTGGCTTCGATCTCTGCCTCGTCGCGGAAGCTTGGCGCATAGCGAAGCACGGCAGCGGCCGTGGTCGTGCGCGCGGAATAGCTCGCCTGGTCAAGCGTTGCGGAGAGCTTCTTGATCGTGGTCTCGTCCACGCCGGTCATCTCGCTCGAGATCAGCCGGATGGTCTCACTCCGCTCTTCGTAGCGCATCCTGGCTTCGCCGGAGAAGTCAGCAGGCAGAGCGCCGGGTAAGCGTTGCAATGTGCCCGGCACTGCATCGCCGAATGTCAATCGGCCCTCGGTTGCAAGGCGGAGCGATGTGATTTCGCTCGGCGCCATGAGCGTCGAGAATGCGGAGAAGGCGCTCGATGTCAGGCTGCCGCTCGGCACATCGCTTCGGCGGATGACGTCACGTGGTTCGAGTTCGAGCGCGAGGTGAGCGCGAACCCGGTCGTCCAGGACTGGGTAGGAGAGCGAGTCAGCGAGCGCCATTGCATACTCGGTCCGCTCTTGCTTGATCGACTGCGTGGCGCTGGTATCGGGCTGGAAGAAGAAGTCGCGGCGCAGCAGACCAAGCTGCAGGTGCGCGGCATTCTGGGCGCCGGAGGGATCGTTCACGCCCGAGAGCAGCATGGCGCGCAGCGAGTCGTTGGAGAATCGCTCGGCTCGCTCCGCGAAGAATCGCTCGTCCACACGCGCGCTGGCCGAAGCGAGGACGCCATCGGCAAGTGGGCGCGTCGTGGCGGAGTCATCGCTGCGGAGCACAAAGCCGGTGGCGCTCAGTCCCGCTGAGTTGGAGTTGGATGGGCCGATCGTCGCAGCCCCGAAGGCAGACTGAGTTTCGCGCGCGAGCCCGGCACCGAGCGAGAGCAAGGAGCCATCGGGCAAATCCAGCTTCATGCCACCCACACCGAAGCCGCTCGCCTGTTTCGTGATGAGCAGTGCGGCCAGAGTGCCCGGCCTCGGGCTTGTTACATACGAGCTTCCGAAAAATGTGAGGAATGCCGCCAGCGACGGTTCGTCTGGCTGATATGCAGCGAGCGGCTGCGATGCGCTAATCATGCCCAGAGCTTCCGTCGTTGCAAGCGAATCTTGCGGAAGGAAGCGAGAGGTGGCCTTCAGATGCACGTCTGTCATCGGGCTGGGCGCGTTCCGAAGCGGAGTGTTCGCGTCGCGGGGTGCGCGCACGCTGTAATCAAACGCACCGCGCCACTCGTAAATCGAGAGGACATGATCGAAGCCAAGCACAATGCCTTGAGGCGGAAGCGGCACGGTGCCTGGATGACCGTTCATCCACGCCGAGTCCCGCGCCAACGGCACGCGCATCGTATCGAACGTCTGCGCACGCACGCCCATGACCATTGACACATGACAAATGACGAGCACACTCAATCGAATTAGATTTTCGATTGCTCCCATTTGCCATTTGCTCTTAGTCATTCGTCCTTCGTAATTGGTATTCGATCACTCATAATTCCCACTGACCGCAGCAATCTTTCGGTGACACCGCACGATATGATTGTGACGTCTCTCGCTCGGGTAACACGCATCGCTTGTCTCCAGGACACATCGGGCTAAAATATTGCCTCAAATCCGGGCGCGACGGGCACAATAACATTTTTTTGTCGATTAGGCTTGACTTTGGCCATTGATTTTGCTATTTTAGTACCAAGAATCGTAGAAGGATGGGCTTCCACACGCCCCATGTGAACGATCCATCGTTCGCAGTTTTTAATATTATTGGTGATAGCTCGGCAGCCGAGATGGGTTTGCGCTGCCGAGGTTCCTCATCGTGTCGCGGTAAATCCGAAGGCACGGCCGGTTATTCAGTTTGGAGGCTATTGTTTTATGGAGCCTGT
>JADGPZ010000201.1 GCA_017882165.1 Candidatus Kapaibacterium sp. | reverse complement strand
CCGTGGGGACAGATGCCGAGCAGGGCTGTCGGCGGGCTTGGCTGTCGCTGCGCTGGCGCTGCCGATGGCGAGCGCGACGGCATGTGGCGGCTCGGCGGTCACCCCGACGAACGGAGGATCGACACCGCAGGCGTCCCCGTCGGTCGCCGCCGCGCCCCAGCGCCTCGCCGGCACTGACTCGGTCGCCGTCACCCAGAAGGCAGTTGACGCCTACACCGCCGCTTGGGACGCGCAGAGCGCCGCCCAGCTCGGCGCGCTGTACGCCCGCGACGTCGTCTTCGACTGCTTCGCCACCGGGGTGCACGTGGATGGCCGGGCGGCGCTTCTCAAGATGCTGGGAGAGGTCTGCGCCATGACCACAGGCACCCGCACCCTCGCAGGCCACGCCGGCCGCGGCTGGGCGGTGCTCGAGTTGCGCCAGGACTTCGCAGAGGGGTCGATACAACTCCTCCAGCTCGTCGAGACTCGCGGCGGCAAGATCGTGCGCCATGCGAACTACTACCAGCCCATCGAAGGCCAGTTGAGCCCGCTGCGTATTGCGAACCCGCTCAGGTCGGCGCCAGGACCGGCGGACACGCTGGCGGCGAGCAGGGCCGTGGCACTTACGTACGCGGCGGCGTTGCAGAACAAGGACGCCGCCGCGGTAGCCGCCTTGAGCGCGCCCACGATCGCCTTCGCGGACACCGCCTCCAGCACTGTGGGCAGCAGCCCCGGTGATGTGCAGAGGCACTACGCCAAGATCTTCAAGACGCCGGCCGGCAAGCATTATCTCGAAGTTGAGCAGCGCATCATCAGTGCGCGCACGGGGTCGATCGAGCAGTACGTCCAGCGCACGATCAACACGGTCATCATGCCGATGCGCAAGCCGATGGAGCACAAGCCAGGCGGTCCGGGTGGTCCTGGCGGACCCGGCGGCATGCGTCCGCATCCAGGTATGAGGCCCGGAATGCCCGGTCAGCCTGGTATGCCGCCCGAGCTTCCCGGAGGTGCGCCGGAGCCACCTATGCCGCTGCCGGTGCCGCAGCGTCCAACGCTTGACTCCGCGCACGCGCACTAATGCCGATCGAAGTGGCGCTGAAGCCGATAGGAGTTTTCGATTCTGGAATCGGTGGAATGACGGTCGTGAAGGAGCTCTTCACGACCGTTCCGCATGAAGCTATCGTGTACTTCGGCGACACCGCGCGCGTCCCCTACGGCGCAAAATCGCGCGAGACCGTCCGGCGCTATGCGCGCGAGGATACCGAACTCATGCTCGCGCATGGCGTGAAGATGATCGTCGTCGCATGCAACACGGTGAGCGCCGTGGCATTAGATGAAGTCGAGCGCATGGCCGGCAGCATTCCGGTGATCGGTATGATCGCGCCCACGGCCAAGGAAGCGGTCCGCGCGACGCGCTCGGGACGCATCGGCATCATCGGCACCGAAGCGACTGTCGCGAGCAAAGCATACGAGGAAGCTATCGCTCGTGAAGCGGCGCTGCAAGGCAAATCGTGCGAGACATTCGCCGCCGCGTGTCCGCTCTTCGTGCCGCTTGCAGAAGAAGGCTGGACGAATCACCCCGCGACCCATCTCATCGCCGAAGAATATCTCCGGCCACTCCGCGAGCACAAGATCGACACACTCGTCCTCGGTTGCACGCACTATCCGGTCTTGCTCGATGTCATCCAAAAGACGATTGGCAAGGACGTAACGTTAGTCAACTCCGGCGCCGAAGCGGCCAAACTCGTCGCGCAGCAAATCTCTGAACCCCATACCCCATACCCTATACCCCATACCCTGATCTTAGTCAGTGACATGCCCCGCAAATTCCAGCAGATCGGCGAGCGCTTCTTGGGACGCCCCATGCCCGAAGCAAAGCTCGTGACGTGGCGGGAATCCTGGGTCGTGACATAGGAGCGAATGACATGAAGCATTGATGATCCGGCCCAGTGGTAGATTCTAATATTCCGACTCGATTCTGTGTTATCTTTGTAGCACATTAAAGGAGTCCTATATCATGCGAAATACAAATCAGACGCTTCGAGTACTTGCGGCATTCGTCATGGCGATTGCGCTAACGGTCATCGTCGGGTGCCATTCGACCACCACCTCGCCAAACGACGGCGGTTCAACGATCGTCCGCCACGGCGCAGGCAGCTACTTCATCATGGAACGGGTGACACGGGATTCGACCGGAGCGATTGTCTCCACCAGCACGACCAAAGAGATGTTCGTCGCAACTGGGCTGACCATCTATGGGAAATCCGACGTCATTGCATTGCTCGATAGCAGCATGTCCGGTTGGTCGGTCGATACCAGTTACATTCGATATGAATCCAATGGCGATGTGAGTTCGTATGTCAGGCCCGGGAGTCTGCCCATCAACGGAGGTACGTCACCGTGGATAACGATTCCGTTTGGCTCACAGCAGTCCGTCACATGGCTCCGGTACGATACCGTTTCTCAATTTAGCGCAGCCCATGAAAGGGCTACGTTCGCCGGGGCGGGTTCTGGGAGTGTCACCATCAAGGGTCAGACTTTTTCCACCGAGAACGTGGTGTCCTCGATCACATTGACCGATACAACCTTCGGCCCGACAAACAATGTGTTTAATAGCAGTTCGTCCTCCACGATCTTCTTCGCGCCGGCCCTGGGAGATATAGCCGCAGAGGACCAGCCCGCAACGCGCGATCCAATGTCCGGACAAATGGGTACTTCGAGCCACGGACAGGTAGTCGATTATCATTTGCAGTAGGAGTTTCGCGGAAGCCCTGGTAGCTTGATATCGCAATTTGCGATTGCAAGTTTGCGCCCGCCCGCAAGCCCGGCGTTGAACACCGCCGCAGCGGGATTGACTGGGAGCCTGCCCGAAGCTTGACTGGGGGCACGCACGGCACACATGCAACGAGTTAGCAGGAAGCCCGGGGAATTGAGGTCGCGGCCCTTACGGTTTGCGTGATTGCTTGCACTCGGTACACTGGTTCTCAATCCCAAAAACTTCGTAATATGAATAACACATTAGTCCCTTTCGAAGGGCAACCAATCCGCAGAGTGTACGACGAGAAGACCGAAACGTGGTACTTCTCGATCGTCGATATCATTCAGGTTCTGACGCAGCAGCCGGATTTTCAGACTGCCAGAAAGTACTGGAATAAGCTGAAAGAACGGCTTGGCAAGGAGGGGAGTGAAGTGGTGACAAATTGTCACCAGTTGAAAATGTTAGCGCCAGACCGGAAGCTGAGAGCCACCGACGCCGCCGATCCCGAAACACTCTTGCGCCTGATCCAGTCCGTCCCAAGCCCGAAAGCGGAGCCAATCAAAATGTGGCTGGCAAAGGTTGGGTACGAACGCATGCAGGAGATCGCCGACCCCGAGCGATCCGTGGCGCGCGCCCGCGAAAACTGGCAAAAGCATGGCCGCTCCGAGAAATGGATCGAGCAGCGGATGATGGGGCAGGAAACGCGCAACAAACTCACCGATTACTGGAAGTCGCACGAGGTGAAGCAAGGCGAAGAGTTTGCCATCCTGACCAACATCATCCATCAGGAGTGGACCGGACTGACTGTTGGCGAGCACAAGAGCTTAAAGAGTCTGAAACAGCAAAACCTTCGCGATCACATGACAGAAGCAGAACTCATCTTCACCGCTCTGGCCGAGATGAGCACCCGCCAAATTGCCGAGACCATGCAAGCCATTGGCATGCCCCCGAATAAAGAAGCGAGCCGAAAGGGCGGAGGCATTGCGAAGAAGGCGCGACTTGAACTCGAAGAGAAGACCGGAAAGCCCGTCGTCTCCGGACGAAATTATCTCCCGCCGAAGAAGCAGTAAAAACTCACTGCCTAAAGAAGGCGGGGGCTGGGGGTGGTTGACCCAGCCTCATCGAAGCGGCAGAGACGAGCCACGCCCGCGCAGTAGAAGCGCGTCTCGCACCGGGCGATACCATTACGTACAAATACATCCGCCACGAGTGGCCCGTCATCACCCGAAGCCTCTGGGAAGCCGCCTGCATGGCGGCGGAGATCGGGAAGGAGATTTGAGAACACCCGCCTTTGAGCAAGCTTGCGGATTAGCTGCGAATTCACTGGAGGTGTTTTGGTTTTCGGTAGAACCAACAATCTCTCTAATAGCGTTTACTGAGAAAACCTCCGCCCATGCCTGAAAATTACTCACTGTATAAGATGTTTACGCTAAAGTTTCCGCGAAGCGTAATCTTCGACCCGTCACACATTGTAAAGAGTATGGATGCAATCGAGAAGGCAAGTCTCGGCAACACGTGGTGGCAAGATACTCATGAGAGCAGGTTTTCGATTGTGGGCTGTATTAGGATCTTTGAATACACACTGGCCGGCTTCATTACTCAATCTCATTTATTGAATCAGCGAGAATACACAGATAATAAGACCGTCACGGAAACAGAACTGAATGACTATGAGGACAGGCTCTTCATACTAGATCTAATCGAACAAAGGGTAATACTTGAGTGGCGTCGGTTCAGCGGTATCTCTGAATTAAGTTTGCCGTTGCTTCAGCGAAGGGCAGCACGTATTCTAAATGATTTGCTGCCGAGTGAGTTGACACTCGGTCAGATGGAAATTGTTCCTCTGATGATTGAGACAAGTAATCAGCAATTTCAAACGCTATTCTTTGAGCATCCTGTGATTGAAATCACAGTGGATGATTTCGGAACCCATGTAATAGCTCCTGATGTCAGACTAGTTAATCCGAACCCGGACATGGAGGGGGCAGCGCGAGAATTTGCCGATCACGATA
>JADGPZ010000087.1 GCA_017882165.1 Candidatus Kapaibacterium sp. | reverse complement strand
TCGAAAGACGTGCCCAACTAAAAAGGGTAGACGTGCTCGTCACTAAAACGCTGCTCGCGCCATCCCGCTCCGCTTTGAAGGTTGAGGGATGAAGGATGAGGGATGAAGGATGAATGCTTCCTCCATCGTGGGCGATGACTCCATTACCTCCAAAGGCCACATCCATCGTGGGCGATGGCATCGCTTGCTCTTTTTCATCCTTCATCCTTCATCCCTCATCCTTTCTTCACCGTGACAATATCACTGAGTCGCGCAACAAACGGCTTTGGCCGCGCCCAATCGAGATCGCCCATGGCCCAGACGTAAACATATCCCACAAGCAGAATGCCGAGAAAGACAAACATTTCGGCGAGCGCAAGCCAGCGCATCTGTTTCAGCACCAGCGCCCACGGAAACAGAAAAACGATCTCGACATCGAAGAGGATAAAGATCAGTGCGACAACGTAGTAACGAATGTTAAATTTGATCCATGGACCACCGATGGGGTCTTCGCCGCATTCATACGCGGCGTGTTTGAACGCGTTCGGATTGCGCGGGCGCAGCAATGCGCTCGTAACAAGCCCACCCGCGACGAAAATGATCGCAAGGATGAGAAACGCAAACACATGGCTGAACTCGGTAAGCATCGGGGTCGTGGCAACAATAAGAAGATTCTAAAGTGCGAAAGGGCTTTAGAGCGTTCCGCAACATTCCTATCGCTTCGGATATGAGGAATGATATGTTAGGATTGAGCACTCGGGTGAGAAGGCCGCCGACGTTACGCTTTTTCAGCCATCTGCCAAAAGAATTCGTACTTTTGTACAATGGAAAACGCGATGTTGTCCGAGATCATCGATGATCTCAGAGGGTCGTACGTTTTCTGAAAGGGTCCTTTTTCTTCGAGCGATCAGCCGAGCGTGGGCGCTCTGAGCGTGGGCGCTGGCCTGTGCGCTGGCCGATGAGATCACCGATGATCTCAGATCTCACACTGTCTTGTGGAGGCTTGGTTCGTGCATTTGAGATCATCGATGATCTCATTTGATTGTGGATAGCGGGTCCAGTGAGACGTCGATAATCTCACAGTGTCCTCTATCAATGATCCCGTACCCGTTCCGTAATTTTCACACACAGTGTATGAGCGCCAAGCGTGGTCTCCCTGAGATCACCCATGATCTCAGGACCCTGGTTGTGCTCATCCATCGACAGACCATGAAATATTTCCTCCTTCTGAGATCCCAGCGTGGGCGCTGGCCCATGATTTCACTGAGATCAGCGCCAGCGACTACGCTCGGCATCATCTCCCTTGCAGTGGCTGTGGCCCTGCTCAGTGTTGCATCAAGACCTGTCCTCGGGCAGGGGCGCGCCCTCGGTGCGGGCTCGCTCGTACTCGATGACGGCGCGGGAAATTCGATCACGATCCAACCTCCTGCCGGACTCGGGTCCAGCTATGTGTACATTCTTCCAACGCCCCCAATTGGCTCGACCTCGGCCGGGTTTGTCGATCTCGGTGCGGCCATTGGGCAGACGCTCTTTTGGACCGGCTCCGCATGGAGTCCATCGAACTTCCTCGCGAATACGAATGCGGGAATCGGGCTGGGCTTTGCATCAGTCCCCGCCGCATTCCCATTCCCGGTGATGCTCCATACCAACTTCGGCCCGGATTTCAACGGCACGCTCAATCTCGGTGACGCAACCCATCACTTCAGCACACTCTATGTCGATAACATTGTCGGCACGACCGGTTTTGCAGATGTCTGGACGCGCTCGGGGGCTACGCTCGCGCCGACGACTTCCGGTGATAACGTCACGACCAGCGGCAATATTTCCACCACCAGCTTTGGGTCGATTTCTTCTGCCAACGGACTTACGATTACCGGACCATTCACAGCGAATGGCGGTGCGGGTACCAGCGGGCAAGTCCTGACGATCAATGGCGCCGGGAATCCCGTCTGGACCTCGCCCGGCGCGCTCAGCACCGTCACATTCGCCAACATTACGAATGGTACGAACACCGTCGCAGCAATGACTGTGGGCGGCGGTGCATCCATTCTCGCTGGCGGTGGCAGGATTGAAGCAACCGCGCTCCGAGGCACGGGCTCGACCAGCGACGCTGTCGATCTCGCGACTGCGGAAGTTGCTGGCATCCTGCCAATCGCCAACGGTGGAACTGGCGCGGCGACGCAGAACTTCGTCGATCTCTCATCCGCGCAAAGTATCGGTGGTGTGAAGACCTTTTCCAGCACAATTGCCGGAAATATCTCCGGGACAGCTTCGAATGTGACCGGGACCGTTGCGATTGCGAACGGCGGAACCGGCTCCGCGACGCAGAACTTTGTCGATCTCTCGTCGGTGCAGAGCATCGGAGGCGCCAAGACGTTCACGAGCACGATCGGCGGCAATATCTCCGGGACAGCATCGAATGTGACTGGTGTTGTTGCGATTGCAAACGGTGGAACCGGATCAGCGACGGTTGCGGGCGCGAATCAATTCTTCGCCAATAGCGGTGCCGGTAGCGCACCAGCATTTCGCGCGATCGCAGTGGGTGATGTTCCCACACTGAACCAGAGCACGACCGGCACGGCGGCAAACGTGACCGGCGTTGTCGCGATCGCGAACGGCGGCAGTGGACAATCCACACAACAATTGTCGATTGATGCATTAACAGGCTCGCAGAGTGCGGGCAAGTATCTTCGCAGCGACGGTACGCACGCGACGCTCGCGAGCATCCAGGCCGCTGATGTGCCGATACTGAACCAGAGCACCACGGGTACGGCTTCGAATATCACTGGTACGGTTGCGATCGCAAATGGCGGTACCGGGACGACGACCGCGAATGCAGCACTCAACAATCTCTTGCCCTCGCAAGGCGGCAATAACGGAAAGGTGCTCCAGACGAACGGATCGAATACCTCCTGGGTCGCCCTTGGCGGAACGGGTACGGTAACATCGATCGATGTCGCCGGTGGTACAACGGGACTGACGACTTCCGGTGGGCCCATCACCGCATCTGGCACAATCACACTTGCTGGCACCTTGGACGTTGCCAACGGCGGCACGGGCGCGGGCACCGCCGTAGACGCGAGAGCGAATCTCGATGCGGCCGCAATGGGTGCCAATAGTGATATCACTGCAATGACTGGACTCACGACGCCGCTTGCCGCTTCCTATGGTGGGACGGGAGTTGCGACAGCATCCGCAAACACCGTGTTTGCCGGACCAACATCTGGTGCCAATGCGGCCCCGGCATTTCGAGCGCTGGTTGCGGCCGATCTACCGGCCGGCGCTGGTCAATACATACAGAACGGAACTGCGCAACAATCGAGCGCTGATTTCAACATCGCGGGGGGAGGCACCATTGGCAACGGGCTGACCGTAACAGGCACGACGGTGATTAACGGCGGGACCGACAACGGCTCGACGACGATTGGCAATGTGACGAACGCGAACCGAGTGGATATCAACACGCATGGCGGTGCCATTGGAAGTGGAGTATACATCCAATATGGCAACGGGACCGAAACGACGGGTGATACAAAGATCGGCAACGGCCACAGCCAGGGTATTATCTCTATCGAGTCGGGCAATTCCGATGTGGGTGTCCGGATCAATAATAGCGGAGCTGGATCGACAAGTATCGGCAATCACACCGGCGATGTCGAGATCGAAGGCGTTCCCGGCATTGGCGGCGATGGTGTGCTCATCAATGCGAGCAATGCCAGCGATGGCAATACCCATATCGGCAATAGCGCCGCCGCAGGCTCCTCGACGACGATCGGTGTCGATCCCGGCGCAGGCGCGTTCACGCTGAATGGTCTCAACACCGCGGCACCCGGCAACTTCTATGTCAATGATGGCACGAACAATGCCGTCGGCACGGCATCTGCATTGGACGTGGTGACCGCACTGGGTTCGTTTGGTACCTTCATCAACAACAGCAGTTCCCTGCAGGCGACCGCAAGCTTCAATATCGATGGCTCCGGCCGGGTCGGAACAACGATGACTGCTGGCGGCAATATCAACACGACCGGTGGTGCGTACCAGATCGGTGGAAGCACGGTGCTTGCGGACGTGGGGACCGGTAATCTCTTTGTGGGCGTCGGAGCAGGCGGGAGTAACACCAGCGGCTCATACAACACCGCGAGCGGTGCGAACGCGCTTGCACAGACCACATCCGGTGCGCAAAACACCGCACTCGGATACTCAGCGCTCTACACCAACGAGACCGGCACTCGCAACACGGCACTCGGTTATGCCGCGGACGTTAGCGCGGCTGGACTGACCAACGCCACGGCAATCGGCAGTGGTGCGACCGTCACTGGCAGTAATACGATCCAGCTTGGCAACAGCAGCGTGACATTGGTCAATAGCTCTGGTGCCGTGAATTCCGGGACCGGTTATCGAGTCGCCGGTGCGGCAACGAGTGGCAACTATCTCCGTGGCAATGGGACGAATTTTGTGAGCGCGGCGCTCAATATGGCCGATGCAACGGGGACGCTCCCTGCCGGTAATGGCGGCACGGGACTCGCGAGCTACACAGCGGGGGACATGCTCTATGCATCCAACGCCAGCACGTTGTCCAAACTCTCAGTGGGTGCAAATCCGGATGGATATGTTCTGACTCTTACCGGTGGCCTGCCGCACTGGCAAGCCGGTGGCGGTGGTGGGAGTGGATGGGGTCTGACCGGCAACGCGGGCACGACCTACGGCACGAATTTCATCGGCACGTCGGATGGGCAGAACTTGCTCTTCAAGGTGAACGGCCAGACGGCTGGGATGATAGAATTTTCTGGCACCAATAATACCGGCATCGGGTACCAAGTATTACTGAACAACACCTCGGGCCTCGCCAATGTTGCGATTGGAATTGCGGCACTCAGGGCCAACACGACAGGCTCCTTCAACACCGCGAGCGGGGTGGAAGCGATCTACTCAAACACGACCGGTTCGAACAACACCGCGACCGGGCTTACTGCGCTAGCATTTAACACGACGGGTTCGAACAACACTGCGGCCGGGGCGGGGTCACTTCAGAACAATACGACGGGGTCGTATAATACGGCCTTTGGTTTCGTCGCCGATGTTAGCACCAATGGACTCACGAATGCGACAGCGATCGGTGCAATGGCGTTGGTCAGCGCCGATAACAGCCTCGTTCTTGGATCGATCAATGGCGTGAACAGTGCGACGGCGGACACCAAGGTCGGAATCGGAACGTCCAGTCCCTCGACACGGCTCGATGTCGAAGCCACCACGCTCGACAACTTAGGCCATCTCCTTGTCAATCGAAATAATGCCGGCGGGCTCGGCGGCGAGTTGACTATTGGCAACCGGGCGGGCAATAATACCGCTGGGACCTCGGCGGCGATTGCCTTCGAAATCGATGGTTCGACCACATTCGCGAACGATGGATCCACATTGGCCAACGCGGAAATCCGTGCGCTCAATACCGGTGGAGTCGGCAACGCGACGGCCCTTCTCTTCTCGACGTGGGATGGCTCGGCCGAAGGTGAGTGGATGCGTCTCACCAGTTCCGGCGATGTCGGGATCGGCACCCCAAGCCCGACGCAGAAGCTTGAAGTCAAGAGCGGCAACCTGCTGCTTTCGAATGCCGGTACGGCGGGACAACTGCAATTGCAAGGGACTGGCTCCGGCATCTCAACATTCAAAGCCGGTGCGCAAGGATCGACGACGATCGACTACACACTTCCGACAACGCAGGGCGCATCGAGTGCCGTGCTCACCAACGACGGGAATGGTAACTTGAGTTGGGCCGCAGCGGGTGCGAGTGGCTGGGGTCTGACCGGCAATGCGGGCACGACCTACGGCACGAATTTCATCGGCACGACGGACGCGCAAGATCTCCAAATTCGCGTGCAGAATGTCCAGGCGGGTGTCATCGAGGGAAGCGGCAATCTGAACACCGGCCTGGGGTATCAGATCCTGACGAACAATACATTAGGCGGGGCCAATGTCGCAATTGGATATCGAGCGCTCAGAGCGAACACCGAAGGCGGCACCAACACTGCAATCGGGGGCGAGGCGCTCATGGCAAACACGATCGGCTTCAACAACACCGCGTCGGGTTACGATGCACTTAGAGCGAACACGACTGGCGTCAGCAATACCGGAATCGGGGTGTATGCGCTTGCATACAACACGACGGGCAGTGATAACACTGCGACTGGATACTATGCCCTCGGCAGCAATACAGGAGACATGAACACAGCGGCCGGGTATGATGCGCTTTACCACAACACGACGGGTGCATGGAACACGGCAAGCGGCTCCTGGGCGCTTCTTTCCAACATGACGGGCAGCTACAACACAGCCTTTGGGGCGAGAGCGGATATGGCGGATGGGCTTACCAACGCGACCGCGATCGGAGCGAACGCCTACGTCACTCAGACCAATTCGCTGGTGCTCGGAAGTATCGCTAACATTAACGGTGCATCGGGAACGGCGGATACGAAGGTTGGCATCGGGACGACGACGCCCTCGCAAAAGCTCGAGGTCAGAGATGGTGCGCTGCTGCTCTCGAATAGCGGAACCGCGCAACAGCTTCAACTGCAAGGCACCGGCTCCGGCATCTCCACATTCAAAGCCGGTGCACAGGTCTCGACGACCATCAACTACACGCTGCCGACTTCGCAGCCTGCGACGAATCAGGTGCTGGCCGCCACCGCGGTTAGTGGCAGCGGGCCGTATGCCGTGACGCTCGGCTGGGCTGGCAGCAGCGGCTGGGGTCTGACCGGCAACGCGGGCACGATCTACGGCACGAATTTCATCGGCACGACGGACGGGCAAAGCTTGCTCTTCAAAGTAAACGGGCAGAAGTCGGGCATGATCGAATTCGAAGGCGGATCTAATACTGGAATGGGGTATCGGGTCTTGGCGGCCAACATCACCGGAGATGACAATGTCGCGATGGGGCTTTACGCACTCAACTCCAACACCAACGGGGGTGACAATGTTGCGATTGGGTCTCAGGCGCTCACGAGCAACACTGAAGGCGTTTTAAACACGGCGATCGGGTATATTGCGCTCGCGGCCAACCTCCTTGGCTCCAGCAACACAGCGACAGGTGTTAGTGCGCTCGGGAGCAACACGAATGGCTCGGACAACACTGCAATAGGGGTGGCTGCGCTTTCCGGTAACATAACGGGCACCGAAAACACCGCGATCGGAGAGGCGGCGCTCATGGCAAGCACAGGCGACGGCAACACGGCAACCGGGGAATATGCCCTATCGAACAACGGGACTGGCAGCTGGAACACCGCCAGCGGTGTGCAGGCGCTTGTTACCAACGCGACGGGCAGCTTCAACACGGTGTTCGGTGCTGGCGCAGATGTCGGATCGGACGGACTCACAAATGCGACGGCGATCGGTGCAATGGCGTTGGTCAGTGCCGACAACAGCCTCGTACTCGGTTCGATCGACGGAGTAAATGGTGCGACCGCAAACACCAAGGTCGGAATCGGGACGACAGCGCCGAATGCTCCGCTGGAAGTGATGGCCGCAAGTTCAGGCTTTTGGATCCCCATCGTGACCGTCCGCTCGACGGGGTCCCAGGATCCGTTGGCCTTTCAGTTGGGTGGAACGCGGGAAGCGTACCTTAACGCCGACAATACTGGCAACTTTACTGTTGGTGCACAGAACGCCATCGCATGGGAGACGGGCGGATTCGGAGGTGCAAACGAGCGAATGCGAATCGACAACCTGGGAAGGGTCGGCATCAATACTTCGACTCCGAGCGAGCAACTCGAGGTCGCCGGTGGCAACATCCTCATTTCGAACTCGGGACTCGCGGGCCAGCTTCAGTTGCAAGGCATTTCCACCGGCACATCAACCTTGCAGGCTGGCGATCAAGGCTCGACCACGATCAACTACACGCTGCCGACGGCGCAGCCTGCGACGAACGACGTGCTGACCGCGACGGAAATCTCTGGCAGTGGGCCATACGCGGTCACGCTCGGCTGGGCATCGGCCGGAGGCTCGGGGCCAGTCTTTGCGTCGAACTCTTCGAACCAGGATTATACGGGTACGTCGCTTCACGATGTAAGCGGACTTGGAGCATCTGTTGCAGCGAGTGCGACATACACGTTCGACGGATTTATCCAGATTTCGGATCCGAATAATGCTGGCTTGAACTATAAGCTTGCATTTACGGCGCCATCCGGATCAACGCTTCAGTGGGGATTTATCGATCCGACCGCAACGCGTACGCATACGATCGTCAGCGGTTCAGGCACAGAGACGAACAATACATTCTCGACCAATCCCTCGGCAGAGATGATTCGCGTGACCGGCATCCTGATCACGAGTAGCAATTCCGGTACGTTGCAATTGCAGGATCGAAAAACGAGCAGTGGCTCTGATCCTCTCCGGGTTAATGCGAATTCGTATATTACCTTGACGCGAGTGCAGTAAATGGATGATCGCTCATCCAACGTGTCCACCTATATCGGCATCGATGGCGGCGGTTCGACAACGCGCATTCTTGTGCAGCGTGATGACGAATCGCCGCTGTATTTTGAGTATCCAATTTCACTCAAGGTCCGCAATGGGGATTTTGCTTCATCGGCAGAACAACTCCGCACGCTGTTGGCTGGAGTTCCGTCCGAGCGTGGTCGCTTGAGCGACGGGCTGTCGATCGCCATTGGCCTTTCCGGCATGAGCCGAGCGGAGGATCAGGATATGCTCAAAGCTGCAATCCGCGCACTCCCAGAACTGGCAGCAGCGCCCAGCGTCCACGCTTGGCTTCACATCGAGAGTGACGCGACACTGACACTCAAGGCAGCAATTCCTAATGGCGAGCGTGGGCGCGAGCCAGGAATCTTGCTGATTGCTGGGACCGGTTCGGTGGTTTACTATCAGACTGCCGGGGGTCATGTTGGTCGTATCGGCGGCTGGGGGCCGATGCTTTCAGATGAGGGCAGCGGCTACCGGATCGGACTTCGTGCGCTCCGCCGGTATATCCGCGTGCTCGATGGAGTCTATCCGCGTGCAAGCGCCCACGCTGGACTTTCGGCGGCAATTGCACAGCGGCTTTCACCGGAAGAGCGCGAAGACCGTCTGGCGATTGCACGCCGGGCGGCGAGCGATCCCGCATTCGTCGCATCAATCGCTCGCGATGTTTTCGATGCCGCCCCAGAGCTACCGGGAGCGCGCGATTTGATCCACGAGGAATTGGTGGACCTTTTCGTGATCGTGCTCTCAGTCATCAGGTCGAATGCCTTGAGCGTGGGCGCTCTGAGCGTGGGCGCTCTGAGCGGCCCAAAGCCTTACAAGCTTTATCTTTCCGGCTCGATCGCGAAGCATCCGATCACGCAAGAAGCGATTCGAATGTCATTCGAGGAGTCCGACCTGACGCTGGTTCTTGTGGACGATCTCGCACCCTGTGCGAAAGCATTGGAGATTGCCAAGGAACTCGGGCCATAAGGGGCGTGCTGGCGGGTGGGCGCGAGCGTGGGCGCGAGCGTGGGCGCGAGCCGGGATTCAGGAACGGGCATTCCATCCTCCTCGTTTACGCGCAAACCTTGGACGATCTGTGAGGGTGAAGAGCGTGTGGATGACGTGAGATCATCGATGATCTCACCATCATCCACCAATACCCTCCGATTTGCCTGATGGAATCACCAATTTTTTCCTCCACTCCTGTTCTAATAGAACTTTCATAATTAACGCGAGATGGCCGAAGCAACAGTCAGTCCAAAACCAACGATCAAATTGACGACAAACGGGACAAGCGTGGGCGCGAGCCAGAACGGTGGAAGCCAGAGCGCGGCGTCGAGCGCGACCCCGGGGACCGTCCACTACGAAAAGTCCGACGAGACCAAGGGAATGTTCGATCTCCTCGGCAAGCGAGATCACGAGCAAGTTGTTTTTTGCCATGACGCGAAATCGGGCCTGAAGGCTATTATCGGGATTCACAATACGACCCTTGGACCAGCCCTTGGCGGTACGAGAATGTGGACCTACGCGAGTGATGCCGACGCACTTCGCGATGTGCTCCGGCTTTCACGCGGCATGACCTACAAAGCCGCCGTCGCCGGTCTCAATCTTGGCGGCGGCAAAGCGGTCATCATCGGCGACCCGCGTAAGGATAAGACCGAGGAGATGTTCCGCGCATTCGGACGCTTTGTCGAAGGACTCGGCGGTCGGTACATCACTGCCGAAGACGTTGGCACTTCGCTCAACGAGATGGTCTGGATTCGCTCCGAGACGAAGTATGTCACGGGTATTCCGGTCGAGCTTGGTGGTTCAGGCGATCCATCGCCGGTAACAGCGCGTGGTACCTACGTTGGAATCAAGGCGTGCGCGGCAGTCAAGTTCGGGAGCGATTCGCTCGCGGGCAAGAAGGTCGTCATTCAAGGTGCAGGTCATGTTGCCCAATACCTCGCAAAGTATTTGGCTGAGGAAGGCGCGCTTGTCTCAATCGCTGACATTTATGCCGACAAGGCAAAAGAGGTTGCGAAAGAGACCGGTGCGACGGTTATCGGCCCCGACTCAGTCTTCGATGTCGATTGCGATATCTTCGCACCAGCGGCACTGGGCGCGATCTTGAACGATGTGACAATCCCGAAGCTCAAGTGCTCGATCGTTGCGGGTCCGGCGAACAACCAGCTCGAACATGAAGAGAAGCACGCGCAGGCGCTGAAAGCTCGCGGTATTCTCCTCGCTCCGGATTATGTAATCAATGCCGGCGGTCTCATCAATGTCGCGAACGAGCTGGAAGGCTATTCGCAGGCTCGCGCGCTCAAGCAAGCCGATGGTATTTACGATTCGCTAAAGCGCATCCTCATCCTTGCGCAAGAGAAGGACATCACGACCGTTGAGGCTTCGAATCACGTTGCCGAAGAGCGCCTCCGCGCTATCGGTGCGACGAAGCGCATCTACGCATCGCGCTCCGAATTCAGCGGACGCTTCGGCGAAGCCTGGAAGCGATAAACGCGCTTACAAATTAGGGTTATTAGTAGCTCAGGTCCGAATGCCTGAGCTACTTTGTTTTTGGGCCGACCGATAAGTGTTAGGGCTTCGCAATAGACCCGGTGCCGCACTCCATTAAAGAGAATATTCCAACTCGGTTGCCTGCGGGTGACATTCGTGTTGCCCAGTGGGATCGTGATAGCCAAATCGAATAACCCAACCCGTCTCGCACGCTGTCATACGAAAGGAGATTTGGCCGGATTGTGATCGTCCCCGTATCTGGCAATGTGAGGCTAAGGCCTCCGATTTCAACCGTGATGTTATCAACTTTTGTACAGTGACCATATTTGATCGTGCAGCCTTTCGAAGCATATATGGTATCAGGTGCCGAAATGCGCCCGAAAGACGGAGCAACATCAACCGTGCTGGCGAAGGACTCGCCATCGAATCCACGATACGTAAAAGCCATACTATCCAATGGACCGTATACCGAGGTGTCGAACTTACCATAGGTGTATTGAGCGAGGTAGCCTCCGCTGCTGTCAATCCATGGAAGTGGTACTTCATTTATGCTAAGAGAACTTACCTGAACTATCACCCCATTCTTTGAAAACGCGACGCAGGCGCTGTGACTGTCCTCGGGAGCACGAAGACCAGAAAGGTCGGCACGTCTGCGGAGTGCAATGCCGACATCACATGTGCGAGCTTCGGCTGGCTCGACCTGGGGATTGCCGATAGCCCTCGCAACGGGGTCGTTGTCGCCGCCGAATCCTTGGTAACTGGCGACGTTGTTGCTGCAACCAGCCAGAGCTGAGGTTGCGAGCAGGGTGAAGAACCAACGGGGTGTAATCATGAGTGAATCTCCGGTCGCAAAGATAACACTTTCCCGGCTGGGATAAACGAAACAGAGCGGGCCGTAGCCCGCTCTGTTTCGTTTACTTCTGCCCTTCGCGCCGCTTTTTCTGATCGGCTCTTAGCTGATCCCACTTGATCTGCTGATCCGGCGTCAGGATGGGCCGGAACTGCGCCTGCACTTGCTCCATGTCCGCGCGCATTTTTTGAGTCGCGGCCTTTTTAGCATCGGAGCCATTGGCTGCGGCTTGCACCGCTTCCCGGTCAGCCTTGAGCGCTCCTTCGTGCTTGGCATAAATCACTTTGATCTCCGAGACCTGGGCGTTGGTCAGGCCGAGCTTATCCTTCATGCGGTCGATCATTCTGTCGGGTGAGGGCTGATACCACGCACCCGTTGCTGCAAGCACGCCGGTCGTCAGCGATGCGAAGGCCAAAAGGATCATGAATGTATTCCGAGATGTCTTCATCGTGTTTTTCTTGAGAGTGTTATTGATTGACAAGTCGGATGGTCTCCTGCAGAGGCAATCGCGCTTCCACTTCCATCCCGTGATAATGCGTACTGCCTGAGCGTGAACTTTGTTACTCAGCAAGTGATTTATCTTTCTTCATCCAGGGTTAAACCTCCGCGCGGAAGAGCCGCGCATTGTTCTGTCTGATACCTGATTTGAGCATGCTCCACGACATCAACTTCACGGCCGTCGCGGTTGCGGCGGCGACGACATTCGCCATCGGTGGCTTTTGGTACTCGCAGTCCGTCTTCGGCGGCATCTGGGGCCGCGAGTCGGGCCTGATTAGCCGACTCGATAAGAAGAACCGGCATCCTGGCGTGAGCTTTGCCCTTTCTTACCTCCTAGCATTCATTGCCGCGACGGTGGTGGCGCGACTCGTGGGACCCAATCCGGGCGTGGAACATGCTGTCCGCCGCGCGGTTGCACTTGGCTTCGGCATCGCGGCGACGAGCTTCGGCATCAACTATGTATTCGGCAACCGGAGCTTCAAGCTATGGCTTGTCGATGCCGGCTATCACGTCGTTCAGTTCGGGATGATCGGCGTCGTCTTGGGACTCATGATGTGACGGCGTCTCTGGCGGGCTACTTGTTCTCGGACGACTTGCTTTGACCGAGCTTTCGGAGCAGACGATTCCTCACGCGCTCCTGCCGTAGCAACTGACGCAGTGCGCGCGCATCGCCGTTCCTGGCAAGTTGACGTTGCGCTACTTCCCGACGGATCCGCTGGTTGAATTCGTGCTCGAAGACGAGCAACTTGGCGCGCTGACGCGGTGAGAGAATTCCTTTGAGATCGCTATCGAGCTTTTGCTCGCGGGACTCGATCTGATGATTCAAGTCTCGGATCTTCGCCATTTCCGGATCGACATCGGCATCGGTCTTTGCTCCATTGATGAGCAGACTGAGTTTCTTGAGTTCTTCGTTGCGCTGACGGGCCAGATCCTGGATGTCCTTCTCAGCGGG
>JADGPZ010000086.1 GCA_017882165.1 Candidatus Kapaibacterium sp. | reverse complement strand
CGTAAAGAATCTTTACGCTTGGGCCATTCGTAGGATGGAAACAGAAGGAATGAGTGTTTTTTGAACTTATCAGTATTATGAGATCGCGCCCCCTGAAAGATTTGGTACTCGCCGAAGGTGCTCTTGCGCATCTCTTCGAGCGATATGGCATTGACTATTGCTGTCACGGTGAGGAAACCCTCGATGAGGTTTGCATGAAACGAGGCCTCAATGTCGGGACGATCCAGGCTGAGATCGATGCGCTGCGATTAACGCGCCCCTATAGCTTCCTGCACGGCGATCTGTGGAGTGATGAATTCCTCATCGAGTACATCGTGGAGAACCACCATCGCTACTGCCACGCTACGCTCCCAATCCTCCTTGAGCAACTCACAAAGCTGTGTGAATCGAACGGAGAGCGCTACCCCTATTTGCGGCCGGTTCTGTTCCTCTTTCAACGCGCCTCGCATGAGATCGAACAACACATGCGCAAAGAAGAGATGATCCTGTTCCCGTATATCAAGTCTTTGGCCTCCGCGCGTGAGTTTGCACGCCGGCGACCTCTTGCACCATTCGTAACGATCGACGGACCGATTTCGCGAATGAAAGATGAACACGAGGAGACGGTGCAGGTGTTTGCGAAGATCCGAGCGCTCCTCAATGATTTTGCGATCCCCAAAGAGGCTGGTGCCATGCACAACGCTGTCATCAAGGGCTTGCAAGCGTTCGTCAACGATCTCCATCAACATGTCCATCTCGAGAACAATCTACTCTTTCCGCGCGCGCATGCGCTCGAGCAAGAGTTTGACAAGCGGACCGGATTTCCACTCGTGGATGGAGCCATTCCCCATGCACGAGAATTCGCGACAAGTCACGCACACGCATAAATAATTCGCTACCGCCCATACGTTCATGGACAACGTCGTCACATTCAAGCCGCTGAGGCGATCCGAACGCATGAAGAAGGCCGCGCCACCAAAGGAGGCGCCTCGTCGGATCGATCTTCTGCCGCTGCTGGAAAAATACGATGTGCAAGCGCCACGTTACACCAGCTATCCTCCAGCAACGCTGTTCACACCCACGTTCGATAGCGGGCACTACTTCGATCACATCGCCAGGATTACGAGCAGAGACGATCATACGGAGATGTCACTCTACGTCCATCTCCCCTTCTGTGATACGCTCTGTTACTTCTGCGGTTGTACGATGGTGATTTCGAACAATCGCGAGAAGATTGCTGAATATCTCACCTATCTCAAGCGTGAGATCACGCTTGCCTCCGAGTTATTCGAGATCCCTCCCGTCATCGTTCAGATGCACTGGGGCGGCGGAAGCCCGACGCATCTTTTACCACACGAGATTGCCGATCTCGGGGCTCATATTCGGAACACATTCGACTTCGCACCGAACGCTGAAATATCGATCGAGATCGATCCGCGCGGCGTCACGCATGAACATATCGAGGCCATGTGGCAAGTAGGCTTCAATCGCGCCAGCATCGGCGTGCAGGATTTCGACAGCGACGTGCAGATCGCGATCAACCGCGTCCAACCTCGCAGCATTACGGAACAAGTAATCGCCTGGTGCCGAGATGCCGGGATTTCGGGTATCAATCTCGATCTCATTTACGGCCTGCCATACCAAACCAGCGAGAGTTTTCGCAGCACCCTGCAAGCCGTTAAGGAGATTTCGCCAGACCGGATCGCCGTCTATAATTTTGCCTACGTCCCGTGGATCAAGCCGCACCAGCGACTGATCGAGATCGAGACCCTTCCCACAGCGAGTTCGAAGCTGGCACTTCTCGAACTGGCTATCAACGAGTTGACGGCGGCCGGCTACGAGTATCTCGGGATGGATCATTTCGCAAAACCTACTGACTCGCTCGTGCAGGCGCGAGAAGCGCGAACCCTCCACCGTAATTTCCAGGGCTACTCGACGCTTGCCGGCAAGGATCTTTTGGCGTTTGGGGTTTCGGCGATCGGTCGAATCGAGAACATCTTTGCCCAGAATGTTAAGGAGTTGCCCGACTACTATCGGATCCTTGACGAGGATCGGCTGCCTATTGAAAAAGGCTATGAACTCACGGCAGATGATGCTGTTCGAGAGTTCGTGATCATGCAACTGATGTGCAACGGTCAAGTCGACAAGCGAGAGGTGGAACTGCTATTTGGAATTCGCGTAGACGAAGCATCCTTCATGGAGCAGGATCGATCATCTCGAGTGGATGATTCATCATGGGCGTTCGATGAATATTTCTCTCAGGCGATCGCAGGACTGACCCCGCTTGCGGCAGATGGCCTGTGCATTCTGGGGAAGAGCATGATCACGATTACCGATCGCGGGCGATACTTCTTGCGCAACATCGCCGCCCAGTTCGACGCGTACCTGCCTGCCACGCAGGAGGGACACATGTACTCGCGCGCAATTTAGCGAAAGCAAATATCCGGCATGAACGGAGGAGCAAAGTACAACGAGCCGCGTTCTGTGGATGATCGTTCATCCATAGTGGATGAACGATCATCGACCGTAGTCGATGAGGAGCTTGTGAGCCTGGAATCGGGACACAATGCTCGCCGACGCCCCGTGCTTCGTGCTATGTCACAGACCGAATCCGCTCTCCTCCGATTTGCCTTCGAGCACTCCTCGGATGGGATGATCCTGACCGATCCCAACGGGATTATCCGGATGGCAAACAATGCGTTCGTCCGCATGTTCGGATTCACCCGGGACGAAGTGATTGGCCAGCGAACGAGCTTCCTCCGCTCACTTTCATCTACGCAGGAGTTCTACGATGCGATGTGGAAATCGCTTCATCAGCAAAGTGAGTGGAAAGGCGAGATCATCAACCGGACAAAGCAAGGCGCCGAAAAGACCTGCTTTCTGACCATTACTTCGATCCTCTCGGAAACGGGCGAACGGCTCGGGTATCTTGGCGTCGAGATTGACCTCACCGAACGCAAGCGCCTTGAATCACAACTGATCCAAGGCGAGAAGCTTTCGGCCATCGGCGAAAGTGTTGCCACGCTGGTTCACGAGATTCGCAACCCGCTCAACGGTATCGCGATGAATATCTACATGCTCGAACACAGTGCGAATACGGACACGCATTGGGCCGAGGAAGAGCGGGAGTCCATTCATCTTATTAGCCGGGAAGCCAAACGGCTGGAGGGACTGGTCAAGAATGTTCTTACTTACGCCCGCAGCGTGGAGCTACGATATGAGCGGGTCATCCTCTCCAACTTTCTCGAAGAACTTGAAGAATTGCTGGTATTCCAGGCGGAGCAACGCGATGTCAAACTCAATGTTCTCATCAAGGACGATAAGCTGACGGGGCGGTTCGATCCCGATCAGATGAAGCAGGTCATGCTCAATCTCGTTCAGAACGCAATCGAGGCGGCGGAACAGAGCGATCAGCGCGCTGTCCAGGTACAGGCGAATCTACGCGAAGGCGCGAGTTGGCGGCCCATCAGCTCGTCCGGCAGGGTTATTCTCTTTGAAGTTGCCAATAGCGGACCGGGGATTTCAGACGAGGTCCGCAGCCATCTTTTTCGACCATTCTTCACCACGAAGCCACAAGGACTTGGACTTGGGCTTGCCACCAGCGCCAAGATCGTACGCCAGCACCATGGCATTCTCGATATTCGAAAGGCCGAACAGCCTCCCTTTACGACCGTATTCACTGTAGCACTACCCGTATAACACCGTGGAAGACGAACATGTATTAACCGCCCATGTCGGCGAACGCCGAGATGGCATCGTACAACGAGCAACCGCCACACGCAGAGTCCTCGTCATTGACGATGACGCTACCGCCCGCAGAACCCTGGAGCGGTTCCTCACGCGCGAGGGATTTTCCGTCACGACCGCCGCAAATGCCAACGAGGGCCTGCTCGCCGTGCAGGTCGATCAACCCGAGATCATCCTCTCGGACATCTACATGCCTGGCATGTCCGGTTTGGAACTGCAGGCGAAGATTCAGGAGTTCGCGCCGCATATCAACATTCTGCTCATGACCGGGCAGGACGATATGCCGACAACCGTCAAGGCGATGCAGCAGGGTGCCTACGATTATCTCACGAAGCCGATCGATCTCGAACGGCTCAAGAAGATCCTCACCCGCCTGATCGAGACGCAGCAACTCTCCGAGCAACTCGAACTCCTGAAGAAGTCAGAGGCCGAGGAGTATAAGCTTGAGAACATACTCGTGGGTCGAAGCCAGCAAATGCTCGAGATCTACAAGACGATCGGCAGCGTGACACGCTCCCGCGTGACGGTACTCATTGAAGGTGAGTCAGGAACAGGTAAGGAGTTGATTGCCCGAGCGATCCACTTTAACTCACCTTGGAAGGACGAGCCGTTCATCGCCGTCAATTGCACGGCGCTCGCCGAGACGCTGCTCGAGTCCGAGCTGTTCGGTCACATGAAGGGATCGTTTACCGGCGCCACCGCCGATAAGCGTGGCAAGTTCGAACTTGCGCGCGGAGGGACGATCTTCCTCGATGAGATCGGCGAGATTTCGCCAACGCTCCAGGTCAAACTACTGCGGGTGCTTCAGGAACGTGAGTTCGAAAGAGTCGGTGGTGAGAAGACACTTTCTATGAATGCTCGAATCATCGCTGCCACAAACCGCGAGTTGAAGAAGGAAGTGGATGAGGGCCGGTTCCGCGAGGATCTCTACTACCGGCTGAATGTCGTCTCGATCAAAGCGCCGCCGCTCCGCGAGCGCAAGGAAGATATTCCCATCCTCGTTACGAATTTGCTTCGTCGCATCAATGAAGAACTCCATACGAAGGTCTTCAAAGTCAGTGAGCCTGCGATGGAGCGCATTCAGAAGCACGACTGGTCCGGAAATGTCCGTGAGCTTGAAAATGTTCTCACGCGAGCCGTGGTGCTTTCGAAGTCCGATGTGATCGAAGAATCCGTTCTGCCAAACCCGTCGGAACATTTGGGATCAGCGAACCACTACGACTGGAACCGCTCGCTCGCAGATGTCGAGCGCGAACATATTCGACGCGTGTTAGAGGGTGTCCACGGCAACCGCACCGAAGCCTCCCGAATACTCGGCATCTCCAAGCCGACGCTTTACGCGAAGCTGCCAAGCGTCAAGCACGAGGAGAAGGTCGAACACCACCTCGATCACCACGCTGTGTAACGCAGGCATAGATTGTTCTTCCATCCACAATTCCCTCTGACGGTTTTGTGGACTGAAGAAGAGATGAATCGAAGGCTGTGACCTAAAAAGAACAGGCCAGATAGCGCAGGACAGTCTTGGTCCTATGCTATCTGGCCATGTTGCTCAGATGGCTTACGGCTTGTAGGTCGCGCTCAAAGAGCGCACGTAGGCAATCACGTTCTTGACGGTATCGTCCTTGAGCGTTGGTTGTGCCGGCATTGTCGGGTACCCGAATGCGGCTCCGCCCTGCGTTATAACCTTGAAGATGTGATCGTTCGAGAGCTTGTCCATGTAGACGCCATTCGAATGATCGCGGGGCTTGGGATTAAGCGCGACGGCTGCAGGTCCGTCACCTTTTCCTTTCTCGCCATGGCACGGCGCACACGTCGTGTGGTAGGTGGCCTGACCCAACGCAACGTGTTCTGGCGACAGATCGATCGCGAGATTCGCCTCTGCGGCAGGCGGCGCTCCAGCAGTAGCCGATGCTCCCCCTTGCTGGTCTTGGTTGAGCTTATCACTACCGCCTCCACAGCTAGCGAAAGCCGCAGCGAGCGTGACAAATGAGACGAGGACGGCAACAGAAATAACAGATTTCATAAGGTACTTGACTGGGTGGTTGATGATGTAGGATGTGAGATCATCGTGGATCTCTTGATACTCCAAAGTGGATCGTTGAGATCGGATAACGAAGCATTCACTCTTAACGTCCGATCGGAATCACCGATGATCTCCGCTTTCCGCGAGGCTATCGGCAGCCACGCCATCAACGTACTGGTCTGTGTTCTGGAGCGACCAGACGTAGTTCGCGAGGTGCCAGCGGTCGGTCTCGGAGAGCGTCTGCTCGAAGCTGGGCATGGGTGTGCCATTAAGTCCGGTCGAGAAGATGCGGAAGATGTCGAGGTTACTTCTTCCGAACTTAAATGCCGATGCGTTAGTGAGATCGGTCGGCCAGATACGGTTGCCGAAATCGTCCGTGAGCGTCCCGGCGGCAGGTCCATCTCCCTGTCCGCGCAGCCCGTGGCAGGTGGCGCATTGGGATTGGAGATAGAGGTTCCTTCCGGTCGCAAGACTTTGCGGGCTCGGCAGCACTTCGGTCCCGACGTTGAGGACATCGAGTGGATACTCGGTGGTGTCGTTGAAGCGGGCAGAGAAGGTCTTAATATACTGCACCACTGCCCACCGATCGCCCGGGGCCATTTGGCGGAAGGCGGGCATTGCCGTGTTGTGCAGTCCGGTGGTGATCGTCCGATAGAGATCGTAATCAGTCGGAAGCTGCCCGCTTGCCGTGGATCGGTTCATGTAGATGCCTCGCGTGAGATCGCGTGGCTTGGAGAGGAGATTCACGGCGATGGGTCCGCTCCCGGAGCCATCGGCACCGTGGCAGGGCGCGCAGGAGACGAGAAACATCTTCCTTCCGCGTGCGAGTATTTCGCGCGAGGCGGGTTGCTCCGGTGCTATGATCTTCGCACCGGGGTCAGTGTAGGAACTCCCGTTTCCTGTAGCTGATCGGTCCGCAACCATGATTGAAGACGCATTCAAGATGGGGTCATGCGCCGAGAGTGGATCGTGGGCGATCCAAGCTAATCCGGATAGGCCAATGGCCGCAGCGACTGTAAGTGTTTGAATGTACATTGTGGCGACTCCTTATCTTAAAATCCAAAGCGTATCCCAATTCCAGCCGACGTAGTCGTCTGGTCTATTGCAGATAGTGTAGCCGATTGCGGCAGCGTCTCATTCGTGATGGTATAGACGGCTGTGACAAATGCGTTCGGCAACAGATGGTATTGGAAACCCACATCGATCTGATTCTTCTTATCGTCGGTCTCCTTGACATTGAGAATGTCATAGCGTCCATACACATAGAACTTCTCGGGAAGAATAATGACATTCATCCCGGCAAACCATCCGGTCGCGGTGTAACCTCCGCCGGCCGAATCGATATTGTCGTCTTTGCCCATCAGATATTGACTGTAGAAGTCGAACCGCTTGGTCCAGGGATCGACAATCTCGAGATTGAGTCCGACGCGGGAAGAATGGTTAGTCCATCCGGAGGTCACGAGACTATCCGGTTCCGCGATGGTATCAATAATACCGGGCGATCCGGCCCTGGGTGCGACGAAGGATCGTGGGAAATGAGTTGTCCCGGCAATATCCTGTGGCCCGCCGTAATAGAATGCTCCAAACCGCAGGGGTGCGTTGTTGAGATAGACCGTCTGATTCAAAGCACCGAAGATTGCTTTGGATGTTTTCAGATCGATGTCGCTGGCGGTTCCACCGCTAAACCCGACTTCGTACCGGAGACCTTCGGCGATGCCGGGGATCATTCCGAATGCGGATACACCGAAGTTCGGGTCAGCAAACGAAAGGGTGTTGGCCGGAGTCACAGACTTGCCCGCAAATGGATTGTAGGTGTAGATGAGTGGGTCCTGATTTGCGAGTAGAACCTGATGCTGATACGGAATCAAAAACCGGAATTCACCAAGCCGGAAGTTGAGCGATCCCGTCCCATCGTTGAGCGCGTCGGTGTACATAAGGTTCGCAGTCTCGACGTTAATGGTCGTTGGCTGGCCGCTGAAGTAATCAATCGGAAGTCCAGTAAAAAACGAGAAGTGGGATCCGAGTGATGCTGAGGTAAACAGCGCCACTTCGACCCCAGAGAAGGAAGTGGAGGTGGTTGTCGGCGTCACGCCCAGATTGTCCTTTGTCTCAGAATAGAGGAACATCGGTTGCGCGACCATGCCGAGCAAGAAGTTCGGTTGATCGGCCTGAGCGTACTTCTCAAGTGTCCCTGGCAGTTGATAGCCATTTGCCTGGAAACGGAGACCGAAATCATTCAGAAGCGGCGGTGTCGTGTGGCACGTGAAGCACGTCGTGTTGTATTTTCGTGCAAAGACGGGCACAGCTTTCGCTTGTGTTGCGACCATACCCATTGTTACGACAAGAAAAAAGGCGACAAAGACAGTTCTCATTTCAATTCAAAATCAGCACTGGTTGATCCACTGGATGGTACTGTTATCTGCTTTTGCTCGACAACGGCACCGGAAAAGACGGGGCGACCACCCGGCTGGGTGTCAACGATCTTCCATCCCTCATGCCACATGACCACCGTGTACGTTCCGGGTGGGAGGCCATCGATCGAGTATGAGCCATTGGCGTTCGTCACGGCTGCGTATGGATTGTCGGTAACCCAAATCCAGGAAGACATCCACGTGTGACCCGCGTCGCACTCGACGTTGACCATGCCCGGCTTCCGCAACTGCTGCGAGGACGATTGGCCCTTCGTGGGCTGTGCAAAGTTGAACGCCGTCGACCGGTCGTTCCCAATGTAGTAGTAGCCGTGAACATTATGGAGCACAGGATCCTGGTTGACGAACGTGACCGACGAGCCACGAGTAGCAATCGCCATGTGCGGGGTGTATCCGCAATTGACTTGAGTAACGGTCGGTGCTGGGAAATTCGCTTTCCCAGCCGGCGGATTGGCCAGATAGATAAGCGTATACTCGACTCCGCCATCCTTGCCAGTTATTAGCCGGTCATACGAGTGAGTCTTGCCGCAGACCTCGGGCGAAATGCACTTCGCCTTTTCGAGCTTCGGCGCCGCACCGGCAAAGCGTACCGTGCCAGTGATCGAACCGCCAGCCGGGGCGGCGATATGATTTTTTGGAACAGCCAGAAAGCCAAGGCTTGTGGCAAAGCATACTATGATCGCAAAAGCGAGGTCACTCTTCGAAAAAAGAGGTTCTCGTGATCGATTGTTTTTGGTATTCATCGTTTTTGTTCTCTCTTTGATAGTATTCCGCGGAAGATCGTGAGATCACTAATGACTTACTTCTTCCACTCGGATCCCTAAATCCAAGAATCGGCAGTATCTTGACAATTGTGCCATCGTAAAGATTCTTATCCGTGATACAATTTTAGTAAAATTTTTTAGGGCTGGTCTGTGGGAATGCGTTGCGGAATCTTACAAGAGTAAGATTATCTTACGCAGACCTTTCACACAGATGGCTCGAAATGCGCCGTAAAGTGCCGGAGAACAGGCGCTTCGTAGGTAATATGCATTCCTGGAAGGTTCTCTCGTTCCTCGAAAACTTCACACACGGCCTCAGCAACGTAGTCGATGTGACTTTGCGTATAGACTCGCCGTGGAATGGCCAGCCGAACCAGTTCCATTGAAGCAGGAACGAGTCTCCCGTCAGCATCGTACCGGCCAAACATCGCGCTTCCGATCTCGACGGAGCGAATCCCGGCGTGGGCATAGAGCGCACAGACAATGGACTGGCCAGGATACTGTTCAGGCTTGAGGTGAGGCGCAAAACGTTTGGCATCCAGATACACGGCATGCCCGCCGGTTGGACGCACGATCGGAACACCATTGAGCTCGACGGCATCACCCAGATACTGGACGGACCGCAAGCGATACGCGAGATACGACTCGTCGAGGACTTCGACAAGTCCGACCGCGATTGCTTCAAGATCACGTCTGGCAAGACCACCGTATGTCGTAAACCCCTCCGTGATGATAAGCACATTTCGAGAGCTGATCGCCAGTGCATCGTTGTTCATGGCGAGGAAGCCACCGGTATTGACAAGCCCGTCTTTCTTCGCACTCATCGTGCAGCCATCCGCATAGGAGAACATCTCCTGCGCGATGGCTTTGGCCGTCATGTTCGCATAGCCCTCCTCGCGAAGCTTGATGAACATCGCATTTTCCGCGAACCGACAAGCATCCAGGAAGAACGGGATCCCGTGAGCATGAGCGATCTCGCTCACAGCACGAATATTCGCCATCGAAACCGGCTGCCCGCCACCGGTATTGTTCGTGATCGTCAGCATTACCAGCGGGATATTCTCTGGACCTTCCCGGTGGATCAACTCCTCAAGCGCGTCGGTGTCCATGTCGCCCTTGAAATCGGCAACAACTTCTGGCAGAAGGCCGATGGCATTCGGCAAGTCGATCGCATTCGCACCGGAGGACTCGATGTTGGCGCGCGTCGTATCGAAGTGCGTGTTATTGGGGATTACCTTGCCCGGAGCGCCTACAAGAGTAAAGAGAATCCTCTCCGCGGCTCGACCCTGGTGAGTCGGAATGATGTGCTTGAATCCTGTAATATCGCGGACTGCGTCTTCGAACTTATAGTAGCTTCGCGAGCCGGCGTAGGCCTCGTCCCCATCCATCAAAGCCGACCACTGCTTCGCACTCATCGCGGTCGTACCACTATCGGTAAGAAGATCGATCAGGACATCATCGGAACGCAGGAGGAATGGATTATAGTGAGCGGCCTTCAGCAGGTCCTCACGTTCTTCACGCGTGGTAAAGCGCAACTGCTCCACCATCTTAATCTTGAAGGGCTCGATGATAGTCTTCATTCTAGTCTTATAACGATTGATGAGTAAAAAAAAGGGGGATCGAATCTAATTCGCCCCCCTAACATTGCCGGCTCCTCATCCATTCGACACTTTCTTAATGAGAACCGCGTGGCTTTCCCCAAATCGTCCGGCCGAAGAGTGGCGCGAAGAGGCAGAAATTTATTATGCCGGCCGCGAGCGGCACGAACCCAATGAGTCCCACGATCACTCCAGCGTCGCCAAAAAACCCCCACCAGATCAGCACGATGCCAAGCGCAATGCGGAGTGCGCGACCTGGCGCACTCCGCATAAAAGCAACGAAGCCATCCATACGATTTCGGTTTGCGAAATTTATTTCAAGCTATTGAGATACGAGATCAGGAGATTCATGTCCTCGTCGGAAATGTCGACGGGATCCATATTCCCATCGCGCATCTTTTTCGTCGGATTGTGAAGAACCTTGACCATCTCATCGTGGTCGAACTTCAGACTGACTCCGATGAGCTTCGGTCCATTCTCGGTCCCTTGCCCGTTATCACCGTGGCAGCCGTCACAGGAGTTGTCAACAAACACCTTCTTGCCTTTCGCTGCTTCCGGGCTGAGCGGAGCGGCGATGAGCAAGGGCGATCCCATCATCTCGGGCTGGAATTTGGTGTTCATAAAGGTCTCGGTCTCTTCGGTCTGTTTCACGAGTTGCTTTGCAACAGCGGGATCAGTCGAATCTTCATGCCCGCTTTGCCACCCGAGAAAGATCAGCCCGCAGAGCACAATCGCAAATGAGAACGATGCTACTGGTCGCTTCCAAGGCCGACGTTCGAGCTTGCGATCCATGAAGGGCAGCGCAACGAGGAGGGCTGCGACGACACCGGGAATCACGACGATTCCGATGACGGCCCAGGCACCAGCCCAGTACTTCAACCATTGGAAGATTGGCAAGTAATACCACTCTGGTCGCGGAAGGAATTGCGTGTCCGACGGATTCGCCTTTGGTCCTAATTCGACCGGCGAGAGATACGAGAGCAATCCGAGCGTCCCGATCAGTATCGTCGCAAACACAAAATCCATTAGCACTTGCTTCGGATAAAACTGTTCGGGCTTCTGCTTTGGTGTGATTGGATCTTCGTTAATCGGACCTGCACTTCCGGCTTTGCGGAAAAGGTAGATATGCGTGCCCACGAACAGGAAGATCGTACCCGGAATCAAAAACACGTGCGCCACGAAGAAGCGGGAGAGTGTTAACGTACCCATCTCGGTACCTCCTCGCATGAGTGCTTTGAGCCAATCGCCAATGAGTGGAACCTCGCCGGCGATATTGGTCCCGACTGCGGTTGCAAAATACGCCTTTTGATCCCACGGCAGAAGATACCCGGTAAATGCCATCCCGATCACAAGGGAGAAAAGGATGAGACCGGACATCCACAAAATCTCACGGCGCCCTTTGTACGAACCGAAGAAATAGGTCTGACCCAAATGGACGAGAAGGGTCACAACCATCGCGCTCGATCCATACATGTGAAGGCTGCGGATGAAAGAGCCGGCCGTCACTTGTTTCGTGATGTATTCAACCGTCGTGTGCGCATGATCGGCGCTCGCGACGTAATACATTGCGAGGAACACTCCCGTGACAATCTGAGAAAGCAGAATGTAGAGGAGTCCCGAGCCGAAAACGTAGGCCCATCTTGCTCCACCCGGAATGGGTTCGTCCAGAGCCTCATGGGTCATGTGCCAGATGCCGGTGCGCTGATCGAGCCAGCGCATGAATCGTGTGTTCTGTAATTCGTGCCTCATGCCAACACCTCCTTCGCTGTAACGAGCTGACGGAATGACTGATACCGAACTTGAATATGTCCATCGACGATGCGCGATTCGAGCTCGTCCATGTTTCGAGGCGGAGGCCCCGAAACAAGTGTGCCTGTCGGAGTAAAGATCCCATTGTGACACGGACACTTGAAGTGATTGTCTCCATCGACCCATTTGACAGAGCAACCAAGATGTGGGCAGACCGAAGTCATAACTGTTAACTTTCCATCCGCCTTCTTCACCACATAAACGGGCTTCTCGCTGATGACTTTGCGCCAGCCATCCATTTGCGTAATTGAAATCGTCCGTTTCTGAGGGATGCTCGTCTCAGTAAAATCCGATTCGGGCCCAAGATCGGTCCAATCCGTCTGGGTTGTTGTACGCGTCAACGGGTCAAGCGCATAGCGAATGAGCGGAATCGAAAGCACTCCAGCAACGGAGAGCGTACCGGCCCCCAAAAACCATCCCAGGAATTTTCTTCGCCCCGAGTGGGGACCCACATAATGTGCGGGGTGAACGTCCCCATGGGGAGCATTCATGGTATGAGTCGCCGACCGATCAGGATTGGCCGGCAAAACGTCCTCCGTCATTTCTTTGAGATTATCTTGCATAATGTGCTATGAGGTGCCACGGCATGACACGCGATGAGAAAGCTTTGTGGATGAGCGCAACCTACGTTGCAGATCATCCACAAAGCACAAACCGGAAGCGGCGAGTGGATGACCGATCATCCACGATGACCGATCATCCACGATGACCGATCATCCACGATGACCGATCATCCACGATGACCGCTCATCCACATTGACGAATTACTTTTTCTGCAAACCCGCCAACCATGCAACAAGTGTCCCCAGCTCTTCTTCCGAGCCGGTGAACTTCTTGATGTGCTTTTTGCCGTTTTGTTCTTCTTCTTTCAAGAGCCACTTCCGAATCCAAGCGGCCTTGTGCGAGAGACCAACACCGGAGAGATCCGG
>JADGPZ010000021.1 GCA_017882165.1 Candidatus Kapaibacterium sp. | reverse complement strand
CGTTTTAAACATAGAGGCTTTCACGAACTCATTCGTCCAAACCATGAACATCCGGCATTCCTCCATCCTCCGAACCATCGCGCTCGCGGCGATCATTTTCGGTTTTCACACGCCTGCTCGGGCGCAGGTAGCCTTCTCGACCTCAGATAATGTAACCAGCTACATAGCCCCTCATCACGGTGATGGCCCGGAGTCGAAGCTTGATCTTAACGATACGACCTGCATGGGGCTACACAACAAGGCTTACAACTACCATAACAGTCACCTCTGGCAGATGGCATACGATACTTCGAAAAAGTCTGTCGAGCAATGCCCACACGATTATCCGGATGTTACCTATGCCTTTATCTATATGTCAGAGGCGATCAAGCAGCTTGGTGACTACGGGCAGCGCCGTGCTGATTACTTCGCATGGCTCAAGTCGGTGCTCTACCTTAACACCACAGATCCAGAGTACTTCTGCGCCTGCGTGGAGGCTATGGCAGGTCAGTTGCCCGTTCCTCCAACCGTTTGGCCCGATACGGGTTTCAACTATCCGCTTTCGGTGACCCAATGGCTGATCCAGAATACGAACTGCGATTCTGCCTACAACCGGGAAACTTATAACAACACGCGCCAAGTGCAATGGCAGATGTGGAGAAATAACCCGCTTGCCTACAAAATTGACACTACGCTGCCCACCATGCAGCAACTTGGCTTAGACTCGATATTAGCGGTACACTTCAAGTATGCGTGGGTACCATCCGGCGAGGATTTTGGGAAGCATGTCGCGTCGTACTCCGTTTCAGAGAACCCGCTGCACGAGGCCACCACGTTACGCTTCGCTATAACAGATGCGGAGTATGTGCGCGTGGAGGTGTTTGATGTGCTGGGGGCCGCAGCCAGGATGGCTGCGCCACGCGATCAAGCTGGGCTGTATCCAGCGGGAGAACATACGCTGCCAATCGCGCTTGCTGGCCTGCCGTCCGGCACGTACTACCTTCGCCTCTCGCTCGGCACCGGCGAAGTGCGGACGATCAAGTTAGTGAAGGAATGACGACTTTGGTCATTCCCGCGAAAGCGGGAATCCAGACCCGGAGCGTCCAGGCATTGCGAACCTGGATCCCCGCTTTCGCGGCGATGACAACATGAACCGCTATCGGCTTCTCCTTAGCACCGCTTGTGATTCCAAACCATACGTGCCGGTGGAATCCAAATACTCTTCGATCAGGACCGGCCCGAGCGCGCGGGTGAAATAGACTTTCCAATAGAGCGGGAAACTCGGGTCCATCGCGCCGCTCGCGCTGTCGTGCGCATAGCGAATGATATACGATTCGCCGAACGCTGCCGGCGCTGCCGGGCCAATCGCCGGAAGCAGCAGCGTGTCCACATGATCCAGCACATCGGCGGTGATGGCGACGCCTTGCCCAAGTCCTGGCCCGGCGAGCGTCCCCGCATACCACGAGCCGCTCGCGTGCAGACCGGACCGCACCAGCAGCTTGAGTGAACCTTGCTGCTTTAAATCGGAATCGCCCGCGAAATAATATCCGGCCGGGAGACTGAATATCGAGTTCGCTCCGATGCTGTCAATCGCAATGGTATCGCTTAACGATCGCAGCCGGAATGCCATCACGCCCAGCGTTGCGTCCTCGATGTGGACACCATCCTTTGAGGAAATCGGATGGTCGGTGTTGCCCCACTGCCGGACGACATAGTAGTCCAGTCCGGAGTCAAGCTGCGAGGCCGTCCAGAAGAACGCGGATGGCAGCGCGTCAGTCGTCGTGAGGGCCGGCGGCAGCGACTGCGAACAACTCGCTACGAATGCAGCAAGGATCAGAAAAGGGGAGAGGTGCCTCATGGGCGATACCGGAATCCCGCTCTGAGTCCGAAAGCCGATGTGAACGCACGCTGCGCCGATGTCTCGGTGTGGACGATGCCCGTGACGCCCGCGAGTGACGAAGGCGCAACTGCGTCAGTCGTGGCCGTGCTCCACACTCCACTCGCGACGAACGCGAGATCGAGCGTCAGATCGTCCGAAAGTGTGCGTGCAATGCCGGCAGAGAGCGCGACGCATGGCTCCATCCCGCCTTCAAACGCGACGCCACCGGATAGGCCAAGTCGCACCGGATACTCGCTCGCCGGAGCAATCGTAATATGCGTCGAAGCACGAACGTAGCCGATCGACTGTCCTTGAATATCACTGAAGTAAATGCCGCGTGAATATCGCGAACCTGCGATACTCGGATCGAGCAGGAAGTGCGTGCCTAATTTTCCGAACTCTGCAAAGCCTGCTTCGAGACCGAGCGCGAGCGATTCGCTGAGATCGTAGTCCGCCGTGACTTGAGGCTCCATCGCAAGTATGGGTGTACCCGCCGCGCCACTCAGTTGCGGAAGATAATTTGCGCCAGCCAAGGCATTCACGCCAATCGAGTAGGGATGGACTCCATCTCGCGGAATACCAAAAGCAATCTCGTGCATCGTTCGCGGCGCGCGCATTCCGGGAAATGGAATCGCCGCGTCGGAAATCTCTGCCTGTGTGAGATTCGGTATTGGATCAATTTCGAGAGCCGGTATAACATCTGCCGCGTGTAGCGCCCGAACTCCATTCGGGCGTTGGCTGAATGCACTGCCCGCGTGGAGCGTGCCGTCCTCGGCACGCTCAGCTATGCGGGCGCCGGGGTCGGCACCCACCACGCGGGAGGCAGTGGTGGCACCCGCCACGCGCATGGCAGGTTGATCCGCGCGAGTCGCATTCCACAGTGGATGATCGGTCATCCACCAGAGTCCTCCCGCGACCGCGAGCACACCGGCGGCGGATGCGGTGATGATCGCATGATCGGCGAAGAATGACTGCATCGCACGGAAGCCGGTTACGATGAATCCGGACGGCCGCAAGATCGGCGTGCTTTGAATTGCGCCGCCGAGCGCGGGCAAGCGTGCGGCGAGTTCTTGTTCGGCTCCTGCCGGAATCGTGAATGGCTTCCGGCCCAGCGTGAGCATATCGTTCAGCCGCAGGTGCTCGTCGAGCACCGCGCGCTTTTCGGGGCTGGCCGAAAGCGTGTGGAGCAGTTCGGCGCTCTCATGCTCGCTGAGCGAGCCATCGAGATACGCAAGTACATGTTCTTCGAGTGTCATAGATGATCCCTCGTTATTCAGCAAGATAAGGTTGGAGCAGGGTGCGCAGCCGTTCTTTGGCGCGCCAGATGCGAACTTTGGTGACGGAAAGCGACGTGCCCGTCATCCGCGCAATGTGGGCATAACTAAATCCATCGAATTCGCGCAATACAAACGCTTCTCGAAATTCTACCGGCAGCGCAGCCACGGCGCTCTCGATCCGCTCGCGCAGGAAATGTTGCTCTTCGTCGTACTCCGGCGCAAGACTGCGGTCCTGATTTGCCAGCGTGGGGTGCAGCTCGATCGAGTCCACCGGCCGGCGCGTACGGAGCGCATTCAGGCAGAGGTTCCGCGCGATGGTGTAAAGCCACCCGCGCACATTGCCCTCTGTGCCATCGGAGTTCACTTCGGATCGGAATTGCGCGGCGCGTTCGTAAGCGCGAATAAACACTTCCTGAAACAGATCTTTCGCCCGCTCCTCGTCGCGGCCCATCATCCGAAGGCAATAGGTATAAATATCGGCCTTGTGTCGGCGATATAATTCAGCGAATGCGTGATCTGAAAGCACACGATCCTTTGCGGCAGTGGCCGTTACTCTCAGCAGTTCATGGTCAGAGGCGCTTGCGAGGGAGCCGTTCGTCACCGGTCCAGCAGGACATTTCGCTTTATCTGGTCCTGTGGCCGGCACCTCCGCTGGGATTGCGGCACGGGTGTTCCCGACGGCTTGCCGGGACACACGCGAGCCTGCGACGCGAATACTCGCGCCGTTTGACACCCGCCCCAGCACCGTCGGAATCACCGCCATAACGTTAAAAACACATCTGAAGGGCGGAAGTTACACCTTGAGATTAGGAATGAGGAATGTATTCCGTCCTTGCCACTCTGCGATACCCTTCCTTGTCATTCCCGCGAAAGCGGGAATCCAGTCCCCGAACGTTCAGGTATTTCGAACCTGGATCCCCGCCCCCGATCAGGTCGAGGGCAGGCTTTTCGCGGGAATGACAGATTCAACGTTACCTCAAAACAACAACTTTCCGGGTAGCACGTCCGCCGGGGCCTTCGACTCGCAAGAGGTATGCTCCCGAGGGCGCCGGGCCCAGAGGCAATTGCACGGACTGCTCGCCAGACGAAGAATGAAGAACGTCGCGCGCGACCTCATGCCCGAGAACATCCGAAAGCGAGATCGTTACGTCCTCCGCGTATGGCACCTTAAACTTCAGGTCCAAGGTGCTGAAAGATTGCTCCGCGCGTTCGATGATGAGCGAGCCGGTTCGCATGAAGCCTCGGAGCAGGCTGTCTCCGCACAGGTCCATGCCGGCAAAGTTGGTGCTTGTAGTTAGCGACTGGTAGATCACTTCACATCCACTGGTCAGGTGCGCCGGGAGTGTACTCCGCACCGCAATCGGCGAGGAGGTCGAATCGGCCACAAATGTTTTGAAGAGCAGATTCGTGAGCGTTCCGGAAATGCCGAGTTGTCCCGAGGTCGCCGAGAAGATGAGCGTGTCGGTGGTAGCGCCCGGATGGAGCAGATACGTCCATCCGGCGGTGAGCGTCCCCTGCGTGCCGGTGCCGGTGCAGGAAATAACGCCGTGATTGTATGTCACGAATAGCAGGAACTGCGTGACGGTGGCGGCCAGTGGCAGCCCGTTCAGCATGATCGTCGCCGAGGCTTGATTTCCAAAACTGACGGGCGCCGTCATGATCCCGAGCGTGGTCGTCGTTGTGTCCACGTTCGGCGTAACCGCAAGTTGCAGCGTTACATCCTTCGTGTGGAGTTCGTCGCAGACGAGATATGTAAGATGCGCATGGATCACCGTGTTTGCGCCGGATGTGCGCGGCATCAGCGCGAGCGTTAACAACGAATCGCTTCCATTCCTCATGGCAATGGTGTCGATGGTCAGCACGATGTCACCGGTGGTGCCGCCGGTCGTCTTCATCGGCAACTTTCGCAGCAAGACTCCGGGCGTGAGGCTCGTAAACGTGAAGAGCGCCGTATCGAATGTGATCTCGATCTTGGTCGGCACGAACAACTCGCCCGGCGCGAGGATGGAATCGGTGAGCAAATGCAGGACCAGCGGCTTACAGAGGATCGCGGCCGTGGAATCGAATACGAGCGCGTGCCGGAGCGTGTCCGTCGAAGCCAGTACCGCGAATTGGGCGGGCGTGGTCACGATCTCCTCTACTGCATCGGCGCAGACCGATGCGCCGGGATTGAGCAGCGCAAGCACGGCCGTCTTCTCGCCGTGAAACACAATTCGGAAGAGATCGCTGCCGATGATCGTTGGCCGTCCGATAATAGTGATCGTGAGATAACCCAGCCTTGTTGAGTCGATCGAGATGAATGCATTCTCGATGCCAAGGTGCTTCTCGAACCGCACGAATGAGGTCACGAGCGAATCGTACGCGATCGTGATCGTCAGGCTCATCACACCTTCCTGGGCCGTGAAGGGTGGCGCGACAGTGAACGTTGCACCGAAGTCGTGGCACGCCATCGCGGTATCCAACAGGATATTCAGCGTGTGCTTGATTGTGTTGAGGGGGATCCGAGTGGCGACGGTCCCGGGAAGGAAAGAATACGCATCTGCAGATTGGAATCCCGCCGCGATTGCAAAGATTGGGACGGGTGAAGTCAGGATGTGTACTCCATCGGGTATGGAGGTGAGAAACGTGGAGATATTACTTCCCGCGATTTTGGCCCCGGAGCCCGTAAGCGAAGAAAGTGGCTGGTTGTCGAGCCGGATGGCGCCAAAGGCTGCGGTTGGATAGATAATGGATGCCCAATGCACGAATGCACCATTGAAGGACGGAGCATTCCAAAGGAGCGTGTCGGCCCAGAGCGTGCTGTCTAATACGGTGACGAGCGTTGGATCGCTATTTCCGCCAATCCACGAGCCTTCTGCCAGTTCATGCAGTTCCACGGGGACGCTCGTGATGATTTCCGCCGCCCCTTTGAATGCAAGCTCGATCCGTCCCGGTGCAAATCCGCCCGCGCCGCTAACGGTGAACGAGAACGGTTGGTCGCTCGTGAGCATCGCGCGGACATCTCCGGACGTATCGGCGTTGCCGAGCGGCGCGATATAGAAGTGGTTGCTCCAATGGCTTTTGCCGACGATCTCATCCATGATCTCGTTGCACGACTCGACCGTGAGCGGAACGTATGCGCACGTTGTGCCCACGATCACGCTGACGGGCTTCGAGGAGACCACCGTGGAGTTCGCCAACGATGTTCGAAGCGGGCGACCGTTGGAATCGGCCTTCACAATGTAGCACTCTCCGGCATTGAGTGTGACCGTGAATGGCACGTTCTTTGGTTGGTTCAACATCGTCAGGACCGTCGGCGTGATCGTGACGACGGTATTATCCTGCGGCGCGGTCACCAGTATCTCGCAATGATTCGGCTCGAAGACCAACTTTATGGTGTCGCGACTGACGAGGTCATCCCACGTACCCCATTCGGCGACCATGTAATTCGTGTCGAGCGCATCGTCTGGGTAGAGCTGCGTCGCATCGCCGGCTTCGAGGATAAAATCATGGAGCGTGAGGCTCACCGGTTCGTTCGTGCGGACGATCAGCCCCTTGTTTGTCTTTCCCAGGTCATGGCTATGCACCAGGTTCGTTGGAATCGAGATGACCGTAGCCCGCATCGCCGAGAACGAAAAATCCTGCGCGTAGCCGCTTGGAGAGGTGATCGTCCCGCATCCATCATAGAGACTCAGAACGGTCAGGATCACGGAAGCGGACGACTGATCGGCTCCGGGCAGATTTTCGGCGCCTTCGATCACGCCGAACGTGAACTGCCTCCCAGCGCGTGGTAGCGAGCCTTGCGCAAAACCATTGCTCCCACCGACCAGTGGAAGCAGGATTGCGACGATCAGACCGACCCGTACGAACGAAAGAATTCGCATCCCAAAAGAACACATATCGTGGCGCATGGTTGCGTCCGGCGGCGACGGTCTGCGGACTACCTCGGTCCTTTTCGCCGTCCGCCGCCATCGCGGCGCTTCTGCCCGCCGGATTGCGGCGCCGAGGATTGTTGTCCCGATTTCCCTTCGGGTCGCCGACCATGCTGTGGCTTCCCCTGTGGTGGTCGGCCTTGTTGCGGTTTCCCTTGCTGTGGCCTGCTCTGCGGGTGCTCTCCCTGCTGCGACTTCAGTTTCGCGAGCCGGAGGAGAATATCCGGCTCGTTAGTCTGTTGCCCGCGTGAGTGCGACGCGGATTTCGGCGGATGCTCCGTCCTCGGTGCATGTTCCGTTTTCGGTGCATGCTGGGTTCTCGGTGTATGTTCCATGCGTGGCGTATGCTCAGCCTTCGCGATCGATTGGTCGTGCGCTGCCGGAATCCGTTTGTTCGTCAGCTTCTCGATGTCCTTGAGATATGGCTTCTCGTCCGGAGCGCAGAAGGAGATCGCGGTGCCCGCCGCTCCCGCGCGGCCTGTCCGTCCGATGCGGTGAACGTAGGTCTCCGGCACATTCGGAATTTCGTAGTTGATGACGTATTCCAGATCGTCCACGTCGATCCCGCGCGCGGCGATGTCGGTGGCAACCAACACGCGGGTCTTCTTTTCCTTAAAATTCGTCATCGCGCGCTGACGGGCGTTCTGCGCTTTGTTGCCGTGAATCGCCTCGGCATAAATGTGATTGCGTTCGAGCGTCCGCGCCACCACATCCGCGCCGCGCTTCGTGCGCGTGAAGACGAGCGCGCTCCGAATGTTCTTGTCCTGAAGGAGGTGAATCAACAGGTCGGGCTTCTTCGATTTCTCGACAAAGTAGACCGACTGCTGAATCAGATCGACCGTCGAGGCGGGCGGTGTCACCGCGATCTTCACCGGCTGATAGAGAATGTCGCTTGCCAGCGAGACAATCGCCGCCGGCATCGTCGCCGAGAAGAAGAGCGTTTGCCGCTCGTTCGGAAGCTCCGCGATAATATCTTTGACGTCGCGGACGAAGCCCATGTCGAGCATCCGGTCGGCTTCATCGAGCACGAAGATCTCGACGTGGCGCAAGTCGATGTGGCCCTGATCCATCAGGTCAAGCAGACGGCCCGGCGTGGCGATCACAATATCGACCCCCGAATGCACGGCCCGCGTTTGCGCGCCCTGCTTCACACCGCCGAAGATCACGACGCTCGTGAGACCCGAATGCCGCCCGTAGGCATGAAAACTCTCCTCGATCTGCACCGCAAGCTCGCGCGTCGGTGTCAGGATCAGGCTGCGAATGGACCGCTTCTTCCCGTGAGGTTTCTGTGCGCTGAGGAGCTGAATGATCGGCACGGCAAACGCGGCGGTCTTGCCGGTGCCGGTCTGCGCGACACCGAGCAGGTCTTTTCCTTGCAGGACGATGGGAATCGCCTGTTGCTGGATGGGCGTCGGGGTCCGGTATCCTTCTTCGTGGAGCGACCGCAATATCGGCTCGCTGATTCCAAGTGCTTTAAATGGCATAGTGTGGTGAGATGGTTAGTCATGCACCTAACACACGGCGCGAAGTCCCCGTTCTGAATGGGGGCCATGCGTGAGCGCTCGCATCGCAGCCCCATCGCGGTGGGCATGATTGTTGACCGAATACTAATGATGTCAACTGTAAGCGACAGAATGTTAACACTCACTCATTCAAAATAAATAATGAAGTATTTATCGCCGAAGCATTTTGGATTCTCCCTCCTTCTCGTTATCCTTTTTGCCGGGTGCTCGGCATCGACCTCGCCAACCGGAGTAACGACGACCGATGGGAGCATGGTAGCGATGGTCAATGGTGACAGTTGGTCGTCCACGGTTATTCCGCCAGGCATTTCCGGTGGTGCCTCCGCCAAACGGAGTGATGCCGGTGCATTGACGCTCACGGGAGTTTCGAGCAGTCACGGCTCGATCGTTCTCGTGCTCCTGCATCCGAGTCTCGGTACGGACACGCTCGGCCTTGGAAGTTCTGGGTCGTTTATCAACGACGGCAAACAGGTCTATCTAACGGTCGGATTTAACAAGGGCACCGTGAGCCTCACAACCTACGACACCATTCATCACTTGGTCAGCGGGACGTTCTATTTTACGGCGAACCGAGCCGATTCCGTTTCAACACCCGCAACGACGACGGTAACAAACGGCTCGTTTTTCAATCTCGAATGGAATTAGGACTCAATTCCAACGGGTGAAGCATCTCCGAGATATTGGGTGCATCAAGCGATCCGCTTGATGCACCCATTTTTTTTGCCGCCAGTATCGCCTACTCCCGGACCACCCGCCGCAACACACTTCCTTGCGGCGTCACGAGCCGCACTTCATAAACTCCCGCCGGAGTGCTGGCTGCGCCCCACATGAAGGTGTGCGCGCCCGCCTCCAACTCGCCCGCGAAGAGCCGCGCGACTTCGATGCCGAAGAGATTGAAGATTGAGATTCCGGCGAAGCCTCGCTCTGCTGTTGCGAGAGCGATCGTTGTGGACGAGGAGGTAGGGTTTGGATAGCTGCGCAAATCACTCTGAGGAATGGATGTTGGCTCGACCCCACTCGTGCCGATCATTTCTGCGAGTGGACGGCGCCAAACGCCATTTGCTGACGTGGCCGCGAACAGGCTCGTTCTGGTTGCTGCCAGCGCAACGAAGCCAACGTTTTTTGGCAATCCCACGCCGACATCAGACCAAGATTTCCCGCTGTCATTAGAGAGATAAACCGACCCACCTGCCGCAAAGAGATTTGCGCCGATCTGATTGAATGCAGTCATGTGCAAGAGTTGTGTGTCAAGATTCGACGGACGCCAAGACTGACCCTTGTCGGTCGAGAGGAAGGTACCGGCTTTTGCCGACGCGATGAGGGTCTTGCCTATTGAGGTGATAGCAGACAGATAGAAGAAATCAGACTGGCCGGTGTCGACCGGGATCCAGAAACCGCCTTGATTCGTGGTACGGTAGATTCCATTATCCACACCCATGAAGATGTCGTTGTCAATGGATGCCCATCCACGAACGATCCCTGCAAGAATCCCGGAATCCGCTTCGACCCAGCTCACACCACGATCGGTGGATCGGAATGCTCCGGCGCCCGGATCTCCAAAGCTTGAAATAGGTTGAGTGCTGACGTAAAGTGTGTTATCGCTGTGGTAAAACATTAAGGGGGATGCATTACGATTGACGAAATCGGCAGAGTCGCGCAATGCCCAGGTTTGCCCCTTGTCAGTCGAAAGATAGACGTATCCGGCTGATGCGCACAGGCTATCGTCAATAACAAGGAGTCCGTCCGTCTCGGCTGCACCAAGATTCATTGAGGACCAGGTTAGGCCATCGTCCGTCGATGAAACGAAGCTGTAGCTCCCGACAAATACGCTGCTGCCGGTCGGTCCGTCCATCGTCGCGAGCGCATACGCATAACTGCCGTCGTCAAGGGCTGATGTACGAACCCACTGTGCATTTACCACACCACCGAACAAAAGTGATGCGAAACAACCGGCTGAAATGAGATGCTTGAGGACTCCTGTCATGGTGCTGATACTTAAACACAAGGAGATAACTTACTCACTCTTCGAACCCATGATCCGATTGAAAAGTGCTTCCCGATTGAACGCGCCTTGCCGCCCCACCGTTTGGTAGTGCAATGAAGCAATTCAAACGGACGATAGTGATCGGGGCGTCGTCGGGGATCGGTCGTGCGCTTGCGGAGCAACTGCTGGCTGGGGGTGCGTCGGTGGCGCTGGTGGGCCGGAATCGCGAGGCGATGGATCAAGTGCGAGCGAAGGCATCATTGGGTGCAGCGCATGTGTATCAGCATGACGTTATGCACTACTCGGAAGTCCCGGCGCTGTTCCAGCAGATCGCGCACGATCTGGGGGGACTCGATCTCATCATCTACAATTCCGGTGTGATGCCCACAGTGGATGAACACGAGTATTCGTTCGAGAAAGACCGCGAGATGATTGAGATCAATGTGCTCGGGGCCATTGCGTGGCTCGATGAGGCCGCGAAGCGATTTGAACAGACAAAGAGTGGGACGATCGTTGGAATCTCGTCAATCGCCGGAGATCGGGGCCGTCGCGGGAATCCGGCATACGGTACATCGAAGGCAGCGCTCACGACGTTTCTTGAAGCGTTTCGCAATCGGCTCTCGCAGTTCGGAGTCAAGGTTGTCACGATCAAGCCCGGCTTCATTGATACCGAGATGGTGCGTGGCAAGCCGGGACTTTTCTGGCTCATTTCTCCGGAGCGCGCGGCGTCTATTATTCTCCAGGCCGCACATCGCGGAAAATCAACAGTTTACGTTCCGGGCCGGTGGCGGTTTGTCTCGCTTATTCTTCGCTGTATACCGTCGTTCATCTTTCGCCATTTACCAGTTTGATAGGACCGATCGGTCTGACAGGACGGATAGGTCTCATTCGCACAACGAATATAGTGGGTCACAGCACGTTGCCGGTCGATCATCTGGAACCCCTGAAAGGTTGGGGCGGCGCGGTCGCGTCTGCGGCATACGTGTTCCGCCCTTCGACGGTCGAGCAGTTGCGGGAGGCGTTTCAGGTTGCGCGGGAGACGGGCCGCACCATCACGCTGCGCGGTGCGGGTCGCAGCTACGGCGATGCCGCGCTTGGACGCGAGAACGTTGCGATCGACTTCACGCGCATGAACCGCATTCTCGAGTGGGATCCCACGAACGGCATCATCACGTGTGAGCCGGGAGTCACGATCGCGCAACTTTGGCGCTATGTGATCGAGGATGGCTACTGGCCGCCAGTCGTGCCGGGTACGATGTTTGTCACGCTCGGCGGCGCGCTCGGGATGAACCTTCATGGCAAGAATAATTTCAAGGCGGGTCCAATCGGCGATCATGTGTTGTCGTTCGATTTTCTATCCGCTGCCGGCGATGAACATCACATAAACAGAGAGACCGAGGCTGACTTATTTTATTCCATCATCGGCAGCTTCGGGATGTTCGGCTGCTTCACGCGAATCACGCTGAAGATGAAGCGCGTCTATTCCGGCGATCTCGATGTGAAGGTCTTCGAGTGTGCGAATCTGAGTGAGTTGTTCAAACTTTACGACAAGCAGCTTCCGGAATCGGATTATCTCGTCGGTTGGATTGATGCCTTTGCGTCGGGAGCCGGGTTTGGCAGGTCAATTGTCCATCAGGCGAATTATCTTGCAGCGGGTGTCGATCCCACGCCAACGCAATCCTTGCGCGCGGAGCATCAGGATTTGCCGGACACGATTTTGGGACTCATGCCGAAATCCATCATGTGGATTTTTCTTCGACCGTTCACGAACGCGCTCGGGATGAAGTTCGTCAATTGGGCGAAGTTTGTCTCGTCGAGGATCAGTCCGAAGAAGCAACTTCGTCAGGCCCATGCCGCCTTCGCGTTTCTACTCGACTACGTGCCGAACTGGAAGAAGTCTTACGGGCATGGCGGTCTGATACAGTTCCAATCGTTTGTCCCGAAAGAGAGCGCCGAACAAGTTTTTCACAAGCAGATCGAACGGTGCCAAGCGGAGAAGCTGGTGCCATACCTCGCCGTCTTCAAGCGCCACCGTCTGGATGGCTTCCTGATGACGCACGCGGTGGATGGCTACTCGCTTGCGCTCGATTTCAAGGTCACGCGAAAGAACCGCGAGAAGTTATGGAAGTTGACCGAGAAGCTGAATGCGATCGTCCTCGCCGCAGGCGGTCGATTTTACATGGCAAAAGATGCGACGCTCACGCCAGAGGCATTCCGGCAGTATCTCGGTGATGAGACCCTTGCTCGTTTTCGAGAATTGAAGAAACGGTTCGATCCTGAAGGCATTTTGGAGAGCGAGCTGTCACGGCGGTTGTTGCCCGCCCGGGATTAAACTTGTCTCATTCCGCATAAAGCCCCCCGAAAGCCGAACTTTGCCTGTTGTCCGGCCAGTTTAGCAGTAGCCTGCCCCTTGTGAAGACCGATGGCTCGTGAGAGCCAATTTTTCTCTACGTGCACAACGAGGACTCCCGTATCGAGCCGAGCGCGCCGGATACTCCGCTATCCGAAGCAGAAGCGCGCCCGGTTTCAACGGAAGGTCCGCCAAAGAAAAAGCGGCGCGTCGCACTCCTGATTCTGTTTTGGCTCTTCGGCAGCATTCTCTTTCTTGCCATTTCTGGACTTCTACTCGTTCAACTTCCATTCGTTCAACGCATTGCGCTCAATCAAGTCATCGGCGTAGTTGAAGGATCAATTCGCGGGACGCTCGAAGTCAAGTCGATCGAAGGGAATCTCCTCCAGGGTTTCGTTATGCGAGACGTCACGCTCAAGTTGAAAACAGGTACGCGTTACGATTCATCTGAATTCGTTCATGCCGACCAGTTGATCGCACGCTACTCGCTATTCCATTTGATTCGGACTGGTGATATTGGGATAACGAGCGTCTCAATCATTCGCCCGACGATCCATCTCACAAAATTTGCCGGCGATTCGGTTTGGAATTTCGATCTCCTTGGGAAGCAGACCACGAACGCGCCGCAGAAGCCGTTCTCTCTCATTATCGACTGCCCGAGTTTCCGCATCTTCGATGGAACGGTGATCGTTCGCGACTACAACATTCCCGCGAATTCTGCGAGCGTCAGCCAAGCCGTAACGATCGTTGGGCGACCGATCGACTGGTCGAATATGGAAATCACGGGACTCGATCTTGACAGCCGAGTAAATATCCACGGTTCTTCGTCGCAATCTGTTCGTGTCCGGCATCTCCGATTTACAGAAACGCAGAGCGGCTTTGTACTCCAACATTTAGCATTCTCCGGAATTCTTGATTCGCTTCACGCGCGGCTGGACAATACCAGGATTACGACCGGCCACTCGGATATCTGGTTGACGCTCGATGTCGACTCGACGAAGATCGGACAAACCGATTTGCTTGCCTCGCTGGAACACTCCCAGGTGAAACTCGATCTGCGCGCACCGATCGTCAATACAGATGAATTGAAGCAGTGGTTGCCGGAGGCTCTGGGGTTCCTTGGAGGATCGCCCGGCATCGATCTCGATTGTTCCGGCGAGTTCGGACGCTTGAAGATTAAGCGGCTTGGACTGGACTTCAAGGGACGCGGTGCGATCACGATCGTGGGCGATCTGAATAATCTGCACCAGCCCGATTCGCTCTGGATGAACCTGGCGCTCGAAGCACGCAATCTGAGCAATACGACACTCGATACTTATGTGCCGGGACTCCACTTGCCGGACTTACGGCGGTTTGGCACGATGAACATTCCGCGTCTGACATACACCGGCGAGCCGCTCAACTTCCACACCGTGTTCGATGCGCGCTCCAGTGGAGCGGGCAATATCGCGGCGGATGCCTTCATGGATTTCCGGGGTAAGGATATGATTTACCGCGCTGGCGTGAAGACCCATGCATTTAATTTGGCGGCGCTCATTCAAAAACCACAGTTCGAGTCGAGCCTCTCAGCGCAAGGAAAGGTTGCCGGGACCGGGACGAACTGGAAGACACTCACTGCTACCGTCGAGATGAAAGCCACCGAACTCTCGACATTCGGGAAGCGGCAGATCCAAACGTTCGATTTCGCCGGCAACATGAAGCACGGCCAGGCGAAGATAGACCGGCTCGTTGCTACGGTTGTTGGTGGGCCGGAGGTGAATGTGCGCTCCGCCAATATCGATCTGGTTTCTCCTTCGATGCCGTTCGCGTTCGATGGCTCCGTAGACGATCTCCGGCTCGCGGAAGTTTTGAACAACGCCGCTGGAAATCCCGCGCGAGTCAGCCTCGATGCAACGATCAACGGCGCCGCGAAGGATTTCGTGGATGCCTCAGGCACCATCCATGCGAAGCTGTTCGACCTGGCGTATGGCGGTCGGCCACTCAACGATGTGACGCTGGACGCAACACTCGCACCGACGAGAGCCGCCGAGAACAATCTGACGATCACAAGCGAAATGGCGGACGTGACGGTTCAGAACCGTTTCCGGTTGGCCGATTTGATTCATGCGATTCCGGCGCACGTCTCCGCGTTCCTGACCGCGATCGGGCCGCGCGATAGCATTATGACAGTCTTGCGCGATTCGGCCTGGGACGTGTGTGCTGATTCGATCGACTTTCGTTACGATGTCCATATCAAGGATTTGCGTCCGCTTGCTGACTTCCTGCCGCAGACGTTCGTGCTCGGCGAAGGAGTGATTTCCGGCACGGTTTCCGGTTGTCCGCGCGGCGATCTCAATCTGACAATGAAAGGGGACAGCCTCTCTTTCATCATGCGGAACCGGCCGGGCACCGTGGACGCGTCCCCGCAAAGTGTGGGCGCGAGCCTCGGATCATCGACGGCCGATTCTACGATCGCTCTGATTCCCGATACACTGAGCCGCGCGGCGATTGACTCTACTCTGCATGGGCGGAGTCGAAGACCAAAGAGTGACACGACCAAGCACGCTCCGCTATCCCTGCCGCAATTTACTTCGGGTGCGCCTCGCATTCACCTGACTCCGACTTCTTTTCGCTTGGAGGCGCATCATCTTTCAGCCGATCCGAAGACACTACTCGACCGTTTGGATGCCACACTCGACTTTGCGAGCGATTCCGTACTCCGGCTTGGCTCGGCGCTCCTCTATAAGCCGGCGGCACAGCTAATCTATAAGGATAAGGTCCTGGAATTCAATCTTGCGTCAGTCTATAATGACGTACTGGGTTTCCATATTGCCGGCGATGCTCGTTTCCCAACCGGCGCTGTTGATTTCGCGCTCGACACGATTACCGCTGTGTACCTCAATCCGAATCCTCAAGATGACGTTCACGAATATCGCTGGATGAACGAGGGTGTCTCGCATATCATCGTGGACAACGCTGGGAGGGTTGCCATCGACACGTTACGGCTCGTCCATCCTCTGCGGCACTTTGACGACGCGCGACACTCCTTCGCGCTCAGAATGAACGTGGGAGGTAGTCTCCAGCATGACAGCGTCAATGCCTGGGCGCGGATAGACTCTCTCAATCTTGAGGAGATCGGCAAGACGATTCCCGGCGCGAGAGCCGCAGAGTTTGCGAACTATCGTGGTCAAGTCCGCGACCTTGCGGCCGGCCTGCATGGCACCTTGGCGCGGCCCGAGATTGGGCTGCGGCTCCGAGTCGACTCCATGACGTACGGACTGGAAGGGAATCAGATCACCTTCGATTCCAATGCACTCGATTTGGTTTATCGCGATCAGGCACTTCGTGGCACGCTTGCGATGCACGTGGCGCGCATTCAGGCTCCGGATGGATCTTCATCCCATGCACCTGACTCGGCGAGCGATCTGATGGCAACCATTGATAGTATCCCGATGATCGTCACGCTCAAACGAGGACCAGAGTATTCCGCTGACAGCGCTGCAATTATGACGCGGCCACTTTCCGCCACGGTCCGCGCTTCACATTTTCCGCTCGATGTGGCGACACCGTTCTTATCCGTTTTCAGTGCTATGTCGGGGACGGCCGATCTTCGCTTTTCTGCCGCCGGCACACGCGAGCACATTATTTATGACGGCTCGGCAAAGATCACGGGCGGTCAGTTTCTGCTGGCAGTGAATAATATGTGGTACCGTTGCGAAGGACCCGTTTCCTTTACGGATAATTCGCTGAAGCTCAACAACCTCACGGTCCGCAATATTGAATCGGACGATCCGAAAGGTAATGCGACCGTGAATGGCTTCTTCAATTTCTCCGGGTTCAACATCACAAAATTCGACGTCGGCTTGCACTCCGACCGCCTCATGGTCCTTTCGGAGGAGTCACGCAAGTCCCTGCAAGCGATTTATGGTCCGGTAACGATAGCGACGGGTGGACAAGATCTCCACTTCCTTGGCACGTTCAAGGCGCCGTGGCTCAAGGGAACGGTCAATATTCTGAGCGCCCACTTGACGCTTCCGGAAGAAGCTGGTCCTGCGCAGACCGTCAGCTCGGAAGGGATTGTCTATCGCATGTTGCCAAACGATAGTACGGCCAAAGGTGACACCCTTCATTTCCAGTCCGCGCGCGAGGCGCTCCGCTGGGCAGCGAATTCTGGTTCGGTCAGAATGACCCACGGAGATGATAGTCTCTTCTCGAACCAGATGAAGAATATCTATTTGAACGACGATGGGAGTTCCGCACTGCGGGACACTACGAATGCTGAAGCAGTGACGGGAACGACGCTGGGTCCGAGCTTCGCGGATATTTTGCGGATGGATCTCCGTATTTCCTTGCAGGGCGATGCGACCGTGCTGATGCCGTTCAATAATATGTTCGGCGTTCTCGGGGCGCAATTAGATGCCGGACTCAAAAGTGATGGCGCGATCACGGTCGAGCGCGGGGATGAACTCGGACTCGTCGATGTGAATGGCACCATCGATCTCACTCCAAACTCGATCTTCCGGTTTTATCAGACATTCAATATCACCAGCGGCAGTCTTCAGTTCACTCGGGATTTCACCAATCCGGCGATCAACATTGTCGCCGATTATTTCGGTATCCACCACGACCCAAAGAGCGGTGGCGACAACCAGGCAAAGATCGAGTTAACCGTGACTGGCACGAAGGCCCGCCCCAATCTGGATGCCGCGATCTACACGGATGCCACCGGCTCGTTTGAGCCGAGACCGGAGGCGACTCGTCAAACAGCGATCGAGGATGCGATCTACTTCCTTGCCTCCGGAGGATCGTTCAAAAACGATCAGGATGTAGCGGTCGAGACGCAGACCCTCGGCAAAATTTCTCAGAACGTTGGCACTCAATTGTTCAGTAGCATCCTCCAGAATGCGCTCAGTTCAACGGGATCACAATTTGCCATTCGTTCAGCCTCGCTACAGAATGGACAAGCGGGACAGCAGTTTTTCGGAATCACGGCAGCCTATCGCAATATGACGTTTCGTGCCAATGTGAACGTTACGACGAGCGGACAGGCGGATTATGTAGCAGACATCCCGCTCAACTCCGTGCCGAATTTTTCAAACCCACTCTGGCGAAGCATGCTGATCGAGGTCCAGTATCACCAAAACTCAACGGGCTCGACGGCCGGCTCGCTGATCCAGCAACCGCTTTTTTTGACAAAGTTGGTTTGGACACCAGTCCGATGGTAGTTTGTCCGTCTTGCGTGGGAGCTTTCGCCAGTTCTGGCTGTTCGGTTTTCCGACGATGACTTCACTACTCGATCCACCCATTGGACTGCCCGGCGGCCTGAGTCGCCTGGAATCGCTCGCGGCTTCGTTCGCTTCTGCCCGCATCGCCGTCATCGGCGATCTGATGCTCGACCGTTACACGTTCGGCAGCGTCAGCCGTATTTCGCCCGAAGCGCCCGTGCCCGTGATCGAGATCGATGACGAGCAATCGCGCTTAGGCGGAGCGGCCAACGTTGGCAATAACATTCGCGGTCTTTCGGCCACAGTACTCATGCTCGGAGTCGTCGGCGATGACACCTCGGGCCTTATCCTCAAAGGAATCTTCAGCGATCTCGGATTTCCGGCCGATGGCATCATCACCGATCCCTCGCGGCGGACGACCGTCAAGACTCGCGTGATTGCTGGCAGTCAGCAGATGCTCCGGTTAGATCACGAGACCAAACGCGATATTTCCGAAGCGACTGAGCAGCGTCTTATGGCCGTGCTTGAAGAGCGGATTGAAGATCTCGATGCCATCATCCTCGAAGACTATAACAAAGGTGTTATTACGCGAAGTGTAATTCAGCGGACGATTGCGTTAGCGAAGAAACACAATCGGCCCGTGCTGGTCGATCCCAAAATGCACAACTTCTTCGAGTATCAGGGAGCGACGGTCTTCAAGCCGAACCGCAAGGAAGTGGAAGATGCTCTTATGGTCCGATTAGATTCCGATCAGGATGTCGAAGATGCCGGGCATCGACTGCTCGATCGTCTCAGTGCCGAGAATGTTTTGCTCACGCTCGGCGAAAAGGGAATGATGCTCTTCGAGCGGTCAGGAGATGGGGCGTTTACTATTCCGACGAGGGCACGCCAGGTTGCTGATGTCTCAGGCGCGGGTGATACCGTGATCGCGTGCCTTGCCGTGGCGATGTCCCGAGGCGCGACGGTGCGCGAAGCAGCGCTTCTGGCGAATCGTGCAGCCGGACTTGTCATTGAAGAACTTGGGATCGTCCCGATCTATCGCGATCAGTTGGTCGATGCGGTAAAGGAAGATATTCAAGCGCAGACGGTCTGATGTCCCAAGAGTCTGCTCCGATCTTTGCCTTTCGCGACGAGCATGACCGCGAGGCATTCACCACGTGGCGCAGTGCTTCCAGCCTGCGCGCGTCCAGCCTGCGCCGATTGGTTTTTACCAACGGCGTCTTCGACATCCTCCATGCCGGACATGTTGCTTACATCCAGGAAGCCCGCAAGCTCGGCGACCGGCTGGTGCTCGGATTGAACTCCGATGCGTCGGTTCGCTCGATCAAAGGTCCGAAGCGTCCGCTCAATACAGAGCGCGACCGTGCCGCTGTGCTGGCGGCACTGCGAGCGGTGGATGCCGTCGTGATCTTCGACGAGGACACGCCATTAGAACTCGTCAAGTTTATCCTTCCCGACATCATGGTCAAAGGCGGTGACTACACGCGCGAAACGATCGTGGGAGCGGATGTGGTCGAGGCATACGGCGGCCGTGTGGTGACGATCCCGCTGCTCGAAGGCCGCTCGACGACCGGCGTCGTCGAGCGGATATTAGAGCGCTACGGCGCCTAAGTTATACCAGCTTCGCGTTCACGTTGATCTTCACGCTCGCAAGCGCCCGTGCAACCGGGCACGCTGTCTTCGTGCCGTTCGCGATCTCCTGAAACTTCGCATCGTCAATGCCCGGTATCATTCCTTCTACCACAAGGTCCATTGAATCGACGCTCCACTTACCCGAGGTATTGCTGAAGTTTGCGGTGGCGGTTGTCTTCACTTGTGTGGGATCGAATCCGGCTTTTTCGAGATCGGCGCTGAGTGCCATGGAGTAGCAGCCGGCGAGCGCGGAGGCGAGCAACTCCTCGGGTGACGAACCATTGCCGCCTTCCATGCGTGAATTAAAGCTAAAGGGATATTCCGCGCCGCTGCTTCCGGAGCGCATCGTCCCCTTGCCGCTCTTAAGTTTACCGTTCCATTGGGCGCTTGCTGTTCGTGATGGCATAATTTCTTGATTGTGATGGTGTAAAAAAAAGACCCGTAAGACTTATACGTCCTACGGGTCCTCTTTGTAACGTTCGAAACTACCTGGCGACGACGATATTCCGCGTCACGCTCAGGCCATCGGCCGAAAGTCGGCAGAGATACACTCCCGGCGCAAAGCGCGAGGCATCGAGCGCAAACGCATGTGCGCCAGCGACCATCATCTCGTTCGAGAGAAGCTTGAGTTCGCGTCCCGACACATCCGTGATCGAGAGTGTCACGACGTGTGCGGCATCCAGGGAGAACGTGATCTCGGCGCCAGCCGTGACCGGATTTGGATAGATGCCCTCGAATGAAAATCCCGTGACTGGGCCACTGTTCGCGACTCCCTGTTGCGGTCCAGCGACTGGGAAAGAGCTCCGGAGCACGCCACGATCGGCAGTCCCGACGAAGAGGAGCGATCCCTGTGTTGCCATGCTGGCGAGGGTCGTATCCACAAGGCCGAATGCAGCAGCCTTCCAGCCACTGGCTCCGTTCCATGCATAATACACGCCCTGCGATGGTGTGGCAAGGAAGAGGGTGTCTGTGCTCGCACTGCCGTTCGTTGCCATTGCGACCGAACGAAATATTTCAGCAGTGCTCGGCGCGATTTGCGTCCAGCTAAGATTATTGTTGGTCACAAATACGCCGCCTCCCAGTGTTGCCGCAAATACGTTCGTCGCACTGGAGGTCATGCTCGTGACCGGGGTCGTAGCGACTTGCTCCAATCCTGTTGTGATCGGTATCCACGTCAGTGGTCCGCCGGGCGTGGCCGTCGAGACACCTCCCGTGCCGGAGCCGGCAAAGAAGTTCGTGCTGTTTGCAGTCAACGCGGAGACGTTCATGGATGTCAGCCCAACGCTCATCTGCGACCAGCTATCACCATTGTTCGTCGATACGTACGTTCCTCGCGTGTTGGTACCGGCAACGATGGCTGGTCCAGCCGCATAGATAGCGACTCCGATCGAGTCCGACATCCCAGCGACCTTCTTGGTCCAGGTTGCGCCGGCATTGTCCGAGCGATAGAAGCCCGAATCCGTAGCTAAGAAGATCGCTGAGGTAGTGAGTGCAATATCCCGGACCGGGATGCGGTAATTGCCGCTGAAGAGACCGTTCCATGAGTGCGTCCAATGCGCGCCCTGATCGCTGGAGACGTGGACTTCAAAGTCATCCGTCCCGGCAACGAGGAGATTGGCGTTCGAGCGCAGGGCGGTGATCGTCATTGCCGAAAGTCCGGTATTCGAATTGGTCCAACTCAAGCTCACCCCACCGGTGGCAGAAGTGTAGACCGCGTCATCGGTGCCGGCCAGGAGGTTCGTTCCGGAAGTCGCCAGCGCATAGATGACCTTCGCGCTGGTATTGGCAAGGCCGTTGCTTGCCGCGATCCATTGCCCGTTCAGCAGCTGTGATACCGAATATGAAAATATGCCGCTGGGGTTACCATAGTTCACGGTCCCGGCAAACACGGTCGTAGCGTTGGCTGCGAGCGAAAAGACGTTGGTATCGGTCATTCCATTATTTCGCTGAGTCCATGTGTTTCCGCCGTCCATGGAGAAATACACACCGCCCTCCGTGCCCACGAGCAGCAGAGAACCTTGGACTGCAATCGCGTGAATAAGGGGGTTCATGGCAGTATTATTGAGTGTATCCCATTTGACGCCATTATTCGTCGATTTGCGGAGTGAGCTGTAACCAGGATACGCATTGCCGATTGCGGCGTAGACGACTCCCCCGGATGCGGCTAGGGTCGTAACGACTTGGCTCTTCATGCCACTGGTTTGACTGTTTTGAAGCGTCCAGGTCGAACCATTGTTCGTTGACACAAACACGCCCTCTGCCTGCGTCGCAGCGAACAAGACCGTGCCATTGATGGCGACCGCGCCGACATCATAGCCTGAATTGATATACTGAAGTGTAAAGTGCTGGCCGCCGTCCACGGAAAGGAGGACATTTCCGCCCGATGTCCCACCAAGGATGATATTGCCGCTGGCCGCGATGGACCATACCGTCGTGTCAACGTTCTGCGGGACGGGCGCCCACGAGGCGCCATTGTTCGTCGAGCTAAAAATGCCGTGCCCCATTGTGCCTGCGTAGAGCGTCGTGCTGCTGGCGGCCATGCAGCGGATCGAGCCGCCCCATGGACCGTTGGTACCGCTCCACTGCTGGGCGTTTGCTGTCAGTGCGGATGCGGTAATTGCTATCGTGAGCGCAAACATTGCACTCCATCGTGTAGTAGATTTCATGTGTCCCCCGAGTAAGTTTGAAGAATTCATGGCTCTTTGCCGCTACAAAGATACAACGCCGGAACCCGCCGATAGTGAAAACCGGATTGGAGAATGCAATTCCAAATTCCAAACAGGCGCTTGTTTCTCGCCGTAAACTGCACGTTCACGAACACCCGAAGAGTGGTTCTTCTGGGGTGATTCCGTCAATAAAGCCATGAAGCAAAGTATTGTTCTCCTCGCTTCTGTTCTTTCCATCGCACTCGGCGCGGGTTGAAAACCGCCTCGCCGCCAAATATTTGCGGCGGGTAGCACTGGTTTCAAAACACTCTTGATTCGAACATCCGCTGCGGTGGATGCCGCTTTTTCTCAGAAGCACTTTCGCACCTTAGCACGTTAGATGATGCTTGCAGCTACACGCCAAGAAATCCTTCGGTCAGCATTTCCTCGGTGACATCGAAGCGCATGGGTGGAAGTTCTGGCTTTCAGCCATTTTGCTTGTCACTGTGGCGCTATGGTGCGGAGTCATTGGGATAGGCCTGAACTCGGATGATTACCAGTTCCTTGCCGCGCTTGCGCCCATCCGCAGCCTGACGGATGTTCTCCGCCCATTTTTCCAATACGATGCGACTCCGAGCTACTTTCGTCCGCTGGCAAGCGCGACGATCGCGCTTGATTTTCTGCTCTTCCATTGGAATGGTGCCGGCTATCACCTGACCTCTCTTCTGTTTCATCTCACGGCGACACTGCTTGTCTTCTACGTCGTGCGCGATGTCTTCCGGATGCGTGTGGCCGAGTCATTGATTGCATCATTGCTCTTTGGAATCGCCGCTTCGCACGATGCCAATCTTGCCGTCGATGCGGACCGGGCCGACATCCTTGTCACGATCTTTGTACTCGGGATGCTGCTTGCGGAACGCTCCGCGCGCCACCAGCCAAAGCCGATCCTCGCACGTGGTGTGGCGGTATTTCTGTTCGCGCTCGCGCTGTGCTCGAAGGAGATTGCCATCGCGGCCGTCCCTCTCGTGCCGATTCTTTTCTGGAAGCGAGTGGAGGGATCGCGGATCGAGGGATGGGGCAAGGCACTGCGCGACGAAGCATTGAGGATTGCACCCTTCGTCGCGGTCGCGATCCTGTTCTTCATCTATCACGCACATTTCACGCAGCGGCCGCTCGCGGAATCAATGCTCGGCCTGGACACATCGCATCCGGTTTTGGCGCTGCTTCGTAATGCGGCCTACTCGGTTGGATACCTTGTCCTTCCGCTCGATCTGTCGGATGCGACAGAGCTTCTTGCGCGATACCGATGGGTGGTTCCGATTGCAGGCGCGCTCGTGGCTATTCTTGCGGGCGGCGTCCTCATCCTCGGAGCAGCCAACCGGTCGGCGCGGGAAGCGCTGCGCGTAAGCATCCGGCCAATGCTCTTCACCATCCTCACGGGATCGGTTCTTTTGCTCGAATTCCAGCGCTGGAGGACTTATCTGCCTTCGGTCGGGGCGATCGCCGTGCTGGTATTGCTGATCGCCCGAATGCGCGCGTGGATGAGCGATCATCCACGGCGGTCCATTCGCATTTTGTTCTATGCCATGGCAATCTGTCTCGGCGGATTCCATATCGATCGCGCCCTTATCGCGCAGGCCGAGTGGCGCGAAGGCACCGCGCTACGGGACCGGCTCAAGCAGAGCTTGACGCCGATTCTCTCCAATATCACAAAGCGCCCGGTCACGCTCGGCATTCTGATCTCACCGTCAAAGCTCGGGAGCGCCTCGGTGATCCAACTTGGCCAGGAGGCGCTCGTCACCCGTGCCGAGGCTGACCGGATCAGTTCGCGTAACCGGAACGAGGCGACGACCGATGGAGCGAACGTCGATGAGTGGACGGCGATTGAGGTCTATGCACTGAATCCGACTGCGGGCTTCCACGGCCTTACCATCGAGCGCGTGGAATCGGCCCGATTCCGCGTTCGTACTTCACCGGGGAGTCAGCTCATACTCTATCCGTCCGGGGATGCGGATGACGGCCGGACCCGGCGCGATCGCATCTTCCGCGAAGGTGACTCCCTTCGAACGTCCGCCTACATTGACATCATCCGGAGCGTCTCTCACGGCTTGCCAACTGAGATCGAGGTCGTCGTTACAGATTCTGCTGCGGTCGTTATCTCCTTCGATGGGCACTCCGCGTTCCATCGAGTTTCCGCCATGGGCGTCACCAAAGCACAACCGTGATCCATCTCCACGCCAAGAAATCGTTAGGCCAGCATTTTCTGATCGATCCGAAAGCCCACGAGCGGATCGTGCGCGCCATTGCGCCGGGGCCAGATGATGTCATGATCGAGATCGGTCCCGGCACCGGGCTGCTCACGAAGCATCTGCTGGCTACTCCGCTTCGGCATCTTATCGCGTATGAACTCGATGCGCGGGCGATTCCGACTCTGCGGGCTGAGTTCGCATCGCACGCCGATCGCTTCGAGGTCATCGAAGGCGATTTTCTCGATGCCGATCTTGGCGCTATCGCGGCCAGGGCCATCGCCCACGATGGGGCCGCGCTACGCACTCGCATTGCCGGAAATATCCCCTACTATATCACTTCGCCGATCCTCTTCAAGCTGATTGATGCACGCGAACACATAAGCGATGCAACACTGCTGCTCCAACGCGAAGTCGCCGAGCGGCTGACAGCGAAGCCGAGTACGAAGGCCTACGGCATCCCGACCGTGCTGGCAAACTTCTTCGGCAGCGTCAAGCTTCTCTTTCATGTCCCGGCGGGTGCCTTCCGTCCGGTGCCGAAGGTCGATTCGGCGCTCGTGCAGATCGACTTTCGAAATGATTACTTCACGCGCACGGGCACGACGCGGCCAGATGACTTTGACGAGGCGCGGTTTCGATCGATGGTCCGCACGCTGTTCGGAATGCGGCGGAAGACGATCCGGAATAACCTGAAGAGCATGATCTCGACGGAGGCGCTGCAACAAATGGAAACATCTTCGGCAGAGCGATTTCTTAACCTTCGGGCGGAAGCGTTAGACCTAACCGACTTCCTTGAATTATTTTGCGCCATCGCAGCAATAGCCAAATAGCGTTCGGCCACGCATCGCGGGAGCGTAGCACATAGGACTTCTGTTGTGCGTGGCTTCAGAATGAAACGCCTTCTTCGCTCGCTTCTTCCGCACGAGATCCTGATGGTCTTGAGCGCGCTCGTCCTGTCGCTCGCCGTCGTGATCTTTTCGTCCGTCTTCGACGAATGGCCGACCGTGCTGATTCGCATGGGTGCGGCCACCGCGATCATCATTTTCATGGCGTTCATTTCGCGCAACAAGGATCGTTCGCGCTTGTGGATTCAGTGGTTTTTTGCCATTCCACTCATACCCGTGTTCTTCAAGAGCGTTGAGTGTCTGACACGGCCACTGTACGACATTCACAACGATCAAATCCTGATTGCCGCCGACCGGATCCTGTGCGGCGGCGCAAATCCAACGCAGTGGCTTTTAGAGCATGGCCCCACGTGGCCGGTGCTCACCGAGTCTCTGATGATCTGCTACTTTTCATTTTACATGCTGGCTACAGTCGTTGCCATCGAGTTGTATCTGACAGCCCACAGAATTGAAAAGCACGGTGGGGATGCCCGGACGCAATGGATGGGATTGGACCGTGTATTTTTCGTCAGCATCTATGGATTCTTTCTCTCGTATGCCTCCTATCTGATCCTGCCTTCGATCGGTCCGCGATTCATGCTGCATGATTTCCTTTCGCTCTCGAAGGATCTTCCCGGCGTGTGGCTGACGGAGCCACTCCGCACACTGCTCAACCGTGGCGAGAACATTATCCCCGGTATGTCGATCGCGGAGATCACCCACGTCGTCACGCGCGATGCATTCCCGAGCGGACACGTTGATATCACACTGCTCGCAATAATACTCGCGTTTAAGTCGAAGGTGAAAGTCCGCTGGATTGTGGCAATTCTTGGCGGAGGACTTATTTTCGCCACCGTCTATCTGCGCTACCACTACGTTGTGGATGTCCTCGGCGGCGCGGTGCTTGCGATGGTCACGCTCTACACGTGGGAGTGGGCAGAGGGCAAGATGATCGCGCTACGCAATCGCATTGCACCCACTCACGGCGCGGTGTAATGGCGCTGCGGGACGACGGTGTCGGCGTGGTCCTTGTGCCGAGTAGAGCGTAAGCTATCCGCGTTCTCGATGGTGTAGCCCTTCGGGATTTCGAAGATGGCATTGTCCAGCTTTTCTTCAGTAATTTCCTTCATCTCGCCTTTGGCGAACGTCTTACCGTTCAACTTCGTCTCGAACCGGACTGGTATTTTGCCGGCGACAGGCTGAATCAGCGCGAGGATCTCGTCGAGTCCACCATTACCGCGTCCGCCGCGGCCGAGCAGTGCATCGCGGAGCACTTCGAACGCTTTTATTTTCTCGTTCGAGGAAAGCCAGGCGGTGATTTCCATATCGCCCTTCGCGGCATGATATTCATCCGCTTCGACGCCCTGAATCGTCTCGTGCCGGCCCGTGGGCTGTGGCATCAGCGAAGCCAGCGAGTCCATAATCGCGGGGCGCGCACGAAGCGAATCATCCACAGTGCGCCGCGCGCTATCGAACTCGCGCAGATCCTGCACGACCGCCGTGTGATTCGGCAGCAGCATCGTCAGCGTTCTGGCATTGCGGTCGATGATCGAGGTCATCGAGATCATGCCGCCCAGGATCGAAACGTTGGATGCAACCTTATCGCCACGGACGTGCATAGTAATGGTCACGTTACTGAGCGCGCCGAGAATCGAACTCCCCATATTACTTTCGCCACCGGAATCGCTCGAACCACCCGCGAGATTGGCGATACCGGGCACGGAGATGACTTCGATGATCGTCCCCTCGAACGAATGCTGCGGCATCTGGCTCCGCTCGGCACACGAAGAGATGAAGAGGACGGAAAGTACGGCGACGAACGCTTGAATTGTCTTCATTGGAACGGGGTAATTTTCAGGTTTCAACGGGACTGCCGGAAGGAAGTTCCTTCCTCTCCCGTGCGCTATCTCAATGCGCTTTCGAGGGCGGTCCGTGCATCAGTCTTCTCGTCGCGGTACTTGATGATGATCGGCGTGTACAGCGAAAGCCCCTGCTCGCGTGCGAAGTCGGACTTGCTGGCGATCGAGCGTGAACCGGCGACAACGACCGCGCCTTCCGGCACGATGAGCGGCTCATCCGCGCTGGCACGGATGATGGTTCGGGAATTCACAAGATCATAGAGCGGTGTGGATCCTGTCAACACAACGCCAGTCGCCAACACGGCGCGGCGCTTGACGACACAGCCTTCATAGACGCCGGTGTTGCCGCCCATCAGCACATCGTCCTCGATGATAACGGGCAGCGCGCCGGCTGGCTCGAGTACTCCGCCAATCTGTGCGGCGGCACTCACATGAACACGCTCGCCCACTTGCGCGCACGATCCGACGAGCGCGTGGGAATCGATCATCGTGCCCGTGCCCACATGCGCGCCGATGTTGATGTAAGAAGGCGGCATCATGATGACACCCGGCGCAACAAATGCGCCATCGCGCACGGCCGTGCCGCCGGGCACAATGCGGACGCCGTCCTCGACGCGAAAACTTCGGAGCGGGACGGTATCCTTATCGAAGAAATGCCAATCGTTGAAATTGCCGATTGCATGGAGACGTCCCAATCGGAATGCGAGGAGGATTCCCTGCTTGACCCACGCATTCGCGCGCCAACCACTTGGGCTGGATGTATCCGGCTCGGCCGCGCGAATCTCGCCGTGGTTCAGCGCCAGCCGCAGACGCAGCACACAATTCATCGCGACATCGCGATGCACGTTGATCTCATCAACCGTGAGCGGCGAGAGTTGTTCGACCTGACGTTGGAGATCGGAGATCGTCATTGCATTTTGTAGCCGCAGCCTTTAGGCTGCGTGGTGATATTGCAAGCGCGCTGGACATTGAGCCGCGCATCCTAAAGGGTGCGGCTACCGAGCCTTGAAGCTCTGCACCGACTTCTCCAGCGCGGGCCGGAAGCCGGCTTCCAGTTCGTTCGGCCACGAAACCGTGATGCGATAGACGGTCAGTCCCGACATGACGAAGTACGCTCGTGCCGTCGTGGCGGCGGAGCCGTAGCTGACCATCTTCGCCGGTTGTCCGCCCACCGTGGTAGAGGACAAGGCCGCGCCATGATAGGTCTTCTTCGCGTTTTCGTCGGCATACTTTGCAAGATCGATGCCCTTCGCGACGGTATTCGCATCGACCTTCACCATCGCGTCCTCCCGTTCTCCCTTAATTGTAACTCCACCGGCGGATGGCGTCGCGTGGAAGTTGTCGGGATACTGAATTGAAAAGCCCTGGCCGCTAAAGGTGGAAAATGTTTGCGATGGCTTCATCTGCTCCATCATGGCATTGAGACTCGCCGAGTCGATCTTGCCATTCGTGACCTTGAGCACGAAGGCCGGTTGCACCGATTGTTCCGCGAGCGTAAAGACCGGCTCGTATTTCTTCATCCGCTTCTCGCCGAACGTCGCGGCATCGAAGTAGGTGACGAGCGAATCCTTTTCGGAGAAGATGCGGTAACCCGTCAGTCCGTCCTCATCGCCGGGCGTCATGTAGGAGACTTTGAGCGCGGGCTGTCCGCCGAGTGTGGCTTGATCGGGGCCGGTGAAGTTCACATTCTCCATGCTCGTCTTGAAGTCTTGCGCGGCCTTCTCCTTCGTCATGTGCTCGACGGCGGCAACACCGACGCGCGCGCCGTAATCGCCTTCGGTAAATTTCTGGAAGCGCGTCTCGGTCGCGGCGGAAGAATAGTAGGTCGTGTTGCGGCCCGGCACGGACTCGACAACCCACGACTTCGGCGCTTTCATGCTGAACCGATAGACGAGGTCCTTGTAGGTCACCGTCTCGCCCGGCTGAACGGGCGTCATGTCCTCGTCTTTTCTTCCACAACTTGCGAGCACGGCAAGCGAGAAGACGATCATCAGGTAGTGGGGGAGTCGTTGCATAGCAGTCATTAAGTGCGAAAAGTGCTGAGGTGCTAAAGTGCTGACTTGATAAGTGCTGAAGGCCTTTTGCTTCCGTGATCTTAACACTTCAGCACTTGAAGCACTTTAGCACTTCCATTGTCGGCGTGGCGGGATTTGAACCCACGACCCCTACTACCCCAAAGTAGTGCGCTACCAGGCTGCGCCACACGCCGAAAACAGAACCGGGATTCCGCAGATTGAGGCGGATTCTCCGGATTGATTTTTAGGATTAAGTCAAATCCAAAGCATCAATCTAATTCCTTGTTCTGACTGTGCGGCAAACAGGGCTATCCGGGTCGCCGTTCCGTTTCAGGACTCAATCTCGAAATCATAAGAATCTCCTAAAATCAAGGCTCAGACGATGCATTGGCTCTCGCGAGGTTAATCTTCCGGTCCTGCTCCGCCAGCGTGCGGCTGAAGTAGTGTCCGCCGGAGCCATCGCGGCGGGCGACGAAGTAGAGATACGGATGCCTCGCAGGATGCAGCACGGCACGGACGGATGCCGCGCCGGGCGAGCAGATCGGGCCTGGTGGTAAGCCTTTGTTCATGTAGGTGTTGTAGGCGTTCGGCTTCACAAGATCGTCATGCGTGATCGGTCGCGTGAGGCGAAGTCCATATTGCACGCTCGGATCGGCATCGAGCTTCATGCCGATGCGCAGGCGATTGAGATAGACACCGGCGATCGTGTCGCGCTCTTCGGGCCGGCGTGCTTCGGCTTCGACGATGGAGGCGAGCGTCATCACTTCACTCATCGAGAGATTCTCTTCGTCCGACTGTGCATAGAGCGAATCGGCGACGATCTTCTTCCACCGCTTGACCATCCGCGTGATGAGTCCCTTGGGGTCGGCTGAGAGCAGAAATTCGTAGGTGTCGGGAAAAAGATACCCTTCGGCGGTGCGAGCTTCCTCATCAGCGCCGAGTGAGTGGAGGAAGGTGGAGTCCGTTGCAAAGCGCATGAAGATGCCGCTATCGAGTCCCAACTTGTCGCGCGCGATGGAGGCAACGCGATACATGGTGATCCCTTCGGGAAACGTTGCCTGCAATACGAGTGCGTACTCGCTGCCGGTCAACCGTCGCAGGATTTCATAGTTCGAGAGTCCCGGCGCGATGCGGTAGAGTCCGGCGTGCAGCTTCTTCGCCGAGCCAAGCATCCGCGCCGCGACCTGAAACGCTAACCGCGAACGGACAAGATGATGCGCGTCCATGCTATCCGCTAACGACCAAACCGAGACGCCGCGCGGGACGATCACGACCTCTTCCTTAACCGAAATTCTTGGATTATCTAAGAAGAAGACGTAATAGGCCGCGAAGGCGACCAGGAGAACCACGAATATGAGGAGCGCGCGCGTTTTCATGCCATCACCATCGGAACAGAAACCTGAGCAGCGCGTGATTGGTTACGGCGCTTCCACTTCACTCACTTTCAGAACCACGAATGATCAACGGCCCCTTGAAGCGCATCCTGAAACTGGGTGTTCGGCTTGCAGAAGTTGCCTCACTGCCGCTTCTTCTCGTCTCGGCGGGCTATCTGAAATTGCTCCGCAATATTGGGGTCTGGCGCGTACCGCTCTCGCGGAATGTGCTCGCGAAGCTGGGAGTCTTCCCCGTGCGGGAGCATTATTACGATCCGCTCGTCAATGCGTCGAAGTTACCTTATCCATTGGATTGTGATCGCGCGCTGCCCGGAATCGACATGAACGCTGCGGGTCAACTTGACCTCCTGCGTCAACTTCACTATGAGCAAGAGCTTCGCAGCATTCCGTCGCATGTTTATGGAGCCCAAACGCCTCAGCATGGCCTTAACAAATTCTTCTTTGGCGGCGATGCCGACTTTTATTATAGCCTCATCCGGCTCAAGCGCCCGAAGCGACTCATCGAGATCGGAAGCGGATACTCCACGCTGGTTGCCTTAAACGCCATCGAGGCCAATACGAAGGAAGACCTGGCATACCGCTGCGAGATTACCTGCGTCGAGCCTTTCGCCAACCAGTGGCTTGACGATGTGGATGTGAACGTCATTCGCTCGAAGGTGGAGACGCTGGATCTCGATCTCTTTTCCTCGCTGGAGGCTGGCGATATTCTTTTTATCGACTCCTCCCATGTCATTCGGCCTCAGGGAGATGTCCTGTTCGAGTATCTTCGAATTCTTCCTGCGTTGAAGCCCGGGGTCTTAATTCATATCCATGACATTTTTACGCCGAAAGATTATCCGGAAGACTGGATTCGCAATGACTTCCGGTTCCATAATGAGCAGTATCTTCTCGAAGCGTTCCTAAACTTCAACGGCTCGTTTCGGATAATCGCGGCGCTTCACTTTCTATGTTTTGCGCATTTCGAAGACCTGCGAGCACACTTGCCCCATGTAGAACAGCTCGATCGCAAGCTTCGCCA